>CANTGP010000453.1 GCA_947653315.1 uncultured Lachnospiraceae bacterium | reverse complement strand
ATGAGTTAGGATTTAAGACCTATGAAGATCCAGATGGGTATTATGGCTATGCGGATGAAGGGCAGGTAAGGGAGGAGATTAAGGAGGAATATGAAAAATTCCTGAAACATTTTTGCCGGCTGGTTCTCCGTTACCGGGACAGGCAGACCGGGGAAAATTAGAGCGTGCAGGGAAAATGAAAACACGCGCCGGGAAAGGGGATATCCGTCCGCGCCATGGGTTATTGGAGGATATCCCCGGAAGATTATTCCCGCGGAGGATTTGATTTGCGCAGGGAAGTCTTTAACGCCTGTACGGTATCCGTGATAATCATCAGTTCGCGGTTGGAGCAGTCTTTTAGGAGACTGTCAAGTTCGGATACGTAAATGTGTTCCGCGTGTTCCAGTTCATCACATAAAATACCGTCGGCAGAGCAGGATAGCGCATTCAGTATGGCGATAAATACTTTCAGGCTGGGAATACAGTTCCCGGTTTCAATATGGGAAATATGGGTGGTTCCCACATCGCATAATTCTGCAAGCGCTTCCTGCGACAGACCGCAGGCGAGGCGGCGTTTCCTGATTCTGCTTCCGATGGTTTCGTAATTAATCATAGTCTCCTCATTTCTGCGCGGCTTTGCGGTACAACAGACTGCGGTTGCCGCGCGGTCTTTAAGTGCATTGTACGTATAATCCGACCAAATTGTAATAAACAGAAAATGCAGACAGATAATATAATGCAGTTTGCGGAAAATTTAATTGGGAATACTACAAGATAAGGTTTCTATCCGTTTACACCTTGCATGTCCGGGGAAAATATATTACAATACCTTATAAGTCAGCAGGATAAAAAAGGAAAAAGAGGTTATGGATAAAATGAAAAATGCATTGATAACGGGAATCGCCGGACAGGACGGTTCTTATTTGGCGGAATTATTACTGGAAAAAGGATATAACGTGTACGGCATCATGCGCAGGAAAGCGGTGGTGGATTACGGTAATGTGGAACACCTCAAGGACAGGCTCCACTTTATTTATGCGGATATGATCGATCAGGTATCGTTGGTGAATGCGATGCGGATTTCGCAGGCGGACGAGGTGTATAACCTCGCGGCGCAGTCTTTTGTTGCCACATCATGGGAACAGCCGGTGGCGACCGCCCAGATCGACGCACTTGGCGTGACGAACATGCTGGAAGCCATCCGTATGGTGAAGCCTTCCTGCCGGTTTTATCAGGCATCTACGTCGGAAATGTTCGGTTTGGTACAGGAGATTCCGCAAAAGGAGACAACGCCGTTTTACCCGAGAAGTCCTTACGGGGTAGCCAAGGTATACGGACATTGGATTACGAAAAATTACAGGGAAAGTTATGGGATGTATGCGTGCAGCGGTATTTTGTTTAACCACGAAAGCGAGCGGCGCGGCAAGGAATTTGTCACCCGTAAGATTACGGATGCGGTTGCGCGGATTAAACTCGGCGTACAGGATTGCGTGGAGCTTGGAAATTTGGATTCCAAAAGGGACTGGGGACATTCCAAGGATTATGTGTATGCCATGTGGCTGATGCTCCAGCAGGACCGGGCGGACGATTACGTCATTGCCACCAATGAAACGAGGACGGTCCGGGAGTTTGTGGAAGCCGCATTTTCCAAGGTTGGAATTACGGTGGAATGGACAGGCTCCGGGAAGGACGAAACAGGAAAAGATAAGGAAACGGGAAAAGTAATCGTAAAAATCAACAAAGAGTTTTTCCGTCCGGCAGAAGTGGATATCCTGCTCGGCGATCCGGGAAAAGCCGAGAAAGTCCTTGGCTGGAAACGGAATATTTCCTTTGATGAACTGGTAGGGCGTATGGTGGAAAAAGACATGGAACTGGTGAAAAAGGAAATTGCATACCACAATTTATAAACTTCCGCAGGCATTGCGGGAAACGGAGAATATGGAACATGGGCAATACGTTACAAACATTGTTTTCGGATTCGGGAATCACGGATTCCACTAGGATGCTGCACACCCCGGGGGAATTTGCCAAAAAGAATTTACTGTATGTGCAGGAGGTTGGAACGCTAAAGAGTCTCCGGCCGCATAAATCCACAAGGGAAGGGCTGGATTCCTTCCTGATGATCGGGGTGTTGAGCGGGGAAGGCGTGGTGACGGTGGGGAATACGGATTACCGCGTGGGAAAAGGCGACTGTGTGTTCTTAAACTGTATGGAAAAATATGTGCACGAAAGCAGTGAAAAGAGACCGTGGGAGCTGGCATGGGTACATTTTAACGGCAGCAGTGCCAGGGAATATTTTAACCTGTTTATGGAGAAAAATGACGGGAAACCGGTTTTTGTCCCCCAAAAACCAATGGATTATGAAAAGCAGATCCGGAGCCTGATGGAAGGACAGAAAGAGAAGGATTTGGAATCCGAGCTGGAGAGCGGCTGCATTCTGCTGAATCTGTTGAATATGGCGATTGTGAGCGCCATGAGCCATGGGAAACCGGCGGCGGAGGAGACGGCGGAAGTGTACAATGCCATCCGTGAATTCGTCAATGACAGGTACCAGGAAAGGAACCTGATGGGGACTATCGTGGAAAAATACGGTATCCCGGAGGAAGAAGCCAACCAGGGTTTCCGGAAATTATACGGCATCGAGCTTCAGGATTATATTTTAAACCGCCGTTTTACTGCGGCGAAGGAATTGCTCCGTTTTACCGCCAAACCCGTGAAGGACATCGTGGAGGAATCGGGCATCGGCAACGGTGATTTGTTCCGTCGGCTGTTTTTGGACGGCGAGGGTATGAGCGCGGAGGAATACCGGAACAAGTGGGCGCAGTGGGTAAAGTAAGGAACGGGGAGATACGGA
>CANTGP010000452.1 GCA_947653315.1 uncultured Lachnospiraceae bacterium | reverse complement strand
ATGGCGCAGGGCATGGCGCAGGGCATGGCGCAGGGCATGGAACAGGGCATGGCGCAGGGCATACAGAAAGGTATTCAGGAAGGAGAAAACTTATTGGTAATGCTTGTCAGTTATCTTAAAAGGGATGGCAGGTTAAGTGATTTGGACTACATTTCCAATAAGGAGGACAGGGAAAAACTGTATAGGGAATATCATTTAATTGACTGAGAGTAAATGGCGACACCAAAAATATCGGATATTTAGTATATGGAAAAAATAAAATAGCACATAAGAATAAAACATGCACGGTGCAGGATATTCCTGCCAGTCCTGTATTATTTTAGGCAGAAATACCGTGCGGAAATGGAGTAAAGATGATAGACTATAAGATAATCGGACAGAGAATTAGAAAACACCGACAGGCATGTAACTTTTCACAGGAAAAACTTGCTGAATTATGTAACGTGGGAACGACACATATTTCCCATATAGAAACAGGAAACTGTATTCCCAGCCTGAAGGTTTTTGTCTCCATTTTAAATGCCCTGTCATGTTCCGCAGATGAAATTCTGTGTGATGGGCTGGATAATGCGGAACACATATATTCTGCCGAAATTGCAGGGCTTCTTGAAGATTGCTCCAGTCGTGAGCTTATGGTGATTACCGACACCATACAGGCATTAAAGGTTTCCTTGCGCAAATAGCTCCAAAGTCGGCATTCTTTCTTTGAGTGTCCGTGTGCAATTGAGTAGGGGAAAAACCTTTTCACTACTCCGCGTCCCCTATGCGCAGTCTTAGCGGCATATTCCTCTGCATGGGGCTGTGAATAAGAAACGGGAAAACGAGATATTTTCTATCCCGTTTTCCCGTTTCTTATTTTTTCATGATACGGCTTTTGATACTGGCTGTTTCCCCGTTTTTTGCATTTTTATAGTATTTCTTCCATCAATGCTGCCAGTTCTGCATCCCCCGGTAGCAGTTTATCCAACTGCAGGATAAGCTGCCGTGCCGCTTCATGATTCCCGGCATCCAGTAATTCCCGCACCTTCTGCTTCATCCTTCCCGCCAGTACCATAAATTCGTTTTCTTCTGCCTGTGTCCTTCCGCTTAGCTGTTCTTCCTTTTTCTTTTGAAGCAGAATCTTGCACCATTCCTTCATGGGCGGGTAGCATTCCGCCGCCTTTAGGAGCATTTGGAGGTAGGTTTCATTGTCCTCTGCCTGTCTGTATTGTAGCGCCAAACGGAGGTATACCGCAAATGCGGCTTCCGGAGGAAGGACTGTTGCCATGCCACACTCAAACATTTCCTCTCTGTAAATTTGTGAAAAGAATCCCCACATTTTGGAATAAAATTTATCCAAATAGTTAAGCAGCCGTTGGGAATCCACCTGCTCTGTCGCCTTGCCACACAGTTCCCTCCTCATAACCCCTTCCCCGTGTTTTAATTCAAAGAAACGGAAATGCATTTCTTTCAAATCGTTTCCACGGCATACCATGCCGTATACTTCATCCCATTCCGTGTCTTTACCAAGGCATACTTCCAGCCAGCCGCGTACCTGTGTAAACCATTCCGTGAGCCCGGTATTCTTTACTGCCTGCTCCACAGACAGGTTATTGCCTTGGACGGTATCCCACATTTCCTTATCCCATAACAGGGGGTTTCTGTCATTTTTCCATAAAAGTTCCAAAAGTTCCTGCATTTCCTGCCTGTCCTGTATGCTTCCATACTTGGAATAATAATCCAGCCGGTACCGGCAGGTATACGGTGATGTATCCCGGCAGACGGCAAAAAGGTACAATAACTTTTGGTACCCTGCCAAATTTTTCTCCTTGTATTTTTGCATGATTTCTTTGATTTGTTTGTGGAAAGGTTGTTTTGCTACAATTTTATCCAGTACATCCGCATATTCTTGTCGGAATCCGCATTCCGCCCATAAATCCATGACATAATCCAACGTGTCCTGGTGCAGCATTAACGGACGCATATCCCAGTTTTTAAGCGAAAAATACCGGTTGGCTGACTCCAGGTCCCCGGAAAGCATGCCGAGCGCGATTCCCTCCATGTAGGCATATTCCCTCTCCTCCACCCTCAAATACCTGCTCAGGCCGAGGTATATCTCATCCCTGTCGACCTCCCGCGTAAGGATTCCGTACAATTCACAGTACTTATGCAGGCATTCCAGCCCTTCCTTGTAATGGCCGCTCTGTTTACAGACCGTAACCATCTCCCTCACGGCGCCCAGCAGTGCCACACTGGTAGGCGCACCGTCCTCCAGCATTTTTTTCCCACAGCCATATGCCCTTTCCCATTCCTCCTCAAGTATATGGGTACGCAGGCTGTAAACATAGCAGTATCCGGCACCGGGGGCAAACCTGCCGGTGCGTTTATGGACATCCATCCCCCTTTGGCATAGTTCCCGGACCCTTGCCGTCTGCTTCATGGAAAAACATTCCTGCACCATTTGGGGGATAATCCGCATGTCCTCCGGCGAATCCGCCAATTCCAGTTCCATCAGGGAAATGTTCCTCCTGACGTGTTTCCAGTGCTCCTCCTCTGATTGGTAGGCATACCCGTAATGGTGGACAAACGTGTTGAAAAATTTTGTGGGGTTCATGATCGGCCCAAGGTACTCGTGTACCCGGCCCACATAACGGGTATCCGGAAAGCGTTTCACCATGCGTCCGGCATTGGAATCGGACCAGTCACGGCCTTCCGGGTCCGTGTAATTACGTGCCACATAAATTGCACGGTTATATTTTTTATATTCTCCCGTATTAAAAAAATCCACGATTTCAGACACATCGTCAAACCATTCATCGTCGTCCAGGGACATCACCCATTCCCCGGATGCACCTTCCA
>CANTGP010000451.1 GCA_947653315.1 uncultured Lachnospiraceae bacterium | reverse complement strand
CTTTATTGCTTAATTCCTTTATTGCTTAATTCCTTTATTGCTTAATTCCTTTATTCCTTCATTTCTTATCCGTTCCTGCTTCACTTTTTCCTTCCTGGTTCTTCCTGTTCTTCCTATTTGTTCCTTCTGCGGTTCATGCTGTCGATAAACCGGTCAAACAGGTAGGCCGAATCCTGGGGCCCCGGACAGGCTTCCGGGTGGAACTGCACCGTGAAAATATCTTTCCCGGTATAGGAAAGCCCTTCGTTGGTTCCGTCGTTCACATTGCAAAATGCCGGTACCGCCACGCCGGGATCCAGCCGGTCCGTATCCACCACATAACCGTGGTTTTGGGAAGAAATATATACCTTTCCGGTTGCCAGGTCCTTCACCGGATGGTTGCCCCCGCGGTGTCCGTATTTCATCTTATGGGTATCCGCACCCGTGGCAAGCGCCATCAACTGGTGCCCTAAACAAATGGCGAATATGGGGACGTCCGTTTCATACAGTTTCCTGATTTCGCCGATGACCGGGCCGCAGTCCTTCGGGTCGCCGGGGCCGTTGCTCAGCATAATGCCGTCCGGCGCATCCGCAAGGATTTCCCCCGCCGGGGTAAGCGCCGGATACACCGTCACGCTGCAGCCCCTTTTCCTTAAGGAATCCGCAATATTGTCCTTTGCTCCAAGGTCCAAAAGCGCCACCTGCAGTCCCGTACCCTTTTGCCCGCTCCCCTCCGCATTTGCTTCCAGCCGGTATTTGTGCGGGCAGGTCACTTTCTCCACCACATTGCCGGTGGCATATGCCTTCAGGCGGGGAAGTACCTCCTCTTTCCGGTAAGCGGCATCGGTCGTAATCATACCGTTCATCGTTCCCTTTTCCCGGAGAATCTTGGTCAGCGCCCGCGTATCAATACCGGCGATACCGGGTACGCCGTATTCCTCCAAAAATTCCTGTATCGTCAGGTCGGTACGGAAATTGCTGGCTGTCCGGGACAGCTCCCTTACGATAAAACCGTCCACCCACGGCCTGCGGGATTCCATGTCCTCCCTGCAAACCCCGTAATTACCGATTAAGGGATATGTCATACAGACAGCCTGTCCCGCATAGGAAGGGTCCGTCAGCACTTCCGGGTACCCTGCCATGGACGTGTTAAACACGATTTCACTGATGACTTCCTTGTCGGCGCCGATATGCGTTCCCGCAAAAACGGTACCGTCCTCCAAAATTAAAAATGCCTGCATCTTCCTCACCGCCATCCTCTCTATTGGATTTCTAATGTATATTCCGAATTTTAATCCAAATTGGTTTATTATACCACAATCCGGCGTTTGGCTTCAATATCTGCGGGAAAAGTTCTTAAAAAATCACCCAATAAGCCGTATCCCCCAAAATGACAATCTGCTCCTCCGCATCGAACCAGTCCCAGTTCTTTCCCTCAAAATAGGTCCGGAATACTTCCCCGTCCATGGGAACTTTCTCAAATGTCCTTCCGCTCACCGCGTTTACCAGCGTATTCGTCACAATACCCAAAGCGCGCTCGTTAATTTGGTCCGTCTTATAAGATACGTTATGATAACCAGGCGGGCAGTCCGTATCGTTGGCCACCGCCAGCTTTTCCACCCTTATTCCCGTCTGCGCCTCGTATTTTTCCACCTGCCGGCAGAACATCGCCACATATGTTTTGTCCAGGGTATTGCTGGTCATATGATTTGTCACGATGATATGACAGAACATGACCTGCACCGCAAGATATGCACAGCATGCGTAACACATCAACACCTTTCCCCGTTCCCCCGTACAACGCAGGGCGACCAGCAGAAGCATGGACTGCATGACATAAAACACCCAAACCAAACGCGGATACGTCATACAGCTTATCTGTGCCATGGGCAATACATAAATCATCAGGATCAGGGCTGCCACAAGCAAAAGAAAATAAAGCGCCGCCATCCCGTTTTTCTCTGCCGCGAACTTCCGCAGCACAATTCCGCAGGCAAGAAGAAGCAGCAGCAACGGCAGCCAGACCCTTGGAAGAAGCCCACGGCAGTCCGTCAGCAGACTGGCAAAGTTCTCCGCACAGATTCCGATTTTCCCTGCAAAATCACCAATCCCGGCGCCCTTTTCCGCTTTTTCCAAAATTCCCGTTTTCACCAGTATGGAAATACTCATCATATCCAGCAGTCCGGCGCCAAAAGTAATCAAGCCGCAAACCAATTCCTGGACTACCGTCCGAAGCGTAATCCGGTAACGGTTGTGCAGGAATATCCATACGGACAGTATCATCGCCGCATACACCACCCCGACCTGATATTCCATGGCGGAACAGAGGAACAGGAAAAAGGCGGCCCCATAGTTCCCTTTTGTGAAAAGCACGATGCCCAGGGACGCAAACAGGTAAGCCAGTCCGAACATCAGCGCACATTCCCCGAACATCAAAGACTCGGAAAACAGCACATTACAAAACATCAGCGCCGTAACCGCATAATACGCAAATTTACCGTAAAGGGTATCGCAGCTTATTTCCCCGCGGAATCCCCACTGCACCAGCCACACGGACACAGCCAGCAGAAACACCGCCGCAAATACCGTAATCCCGGTATGGTCCGCCGTCGTCAGCCCGAACTGGTAGAGTATGTAATCCGTCAAACCGGAAAGATACCTTCCCCCTTCGCACCTCCCGATGATATCCGTTTCCGGGCGCATCAAATGAAATAACGTGTCACAGTTAAAACTCCGTTGGAACATACCACTCCATGTAAGAAACAAAATCAGGTAATCCATTAAAAATGCATGGAACCATTCCTTCTTCCCCTGCCAATTCTTTTTTTCCGGCTTCTTCCTTCCCACCTAACTGATCCTTTCTTAATCCATTTTT
>CANTGP010000450.1 GCA_947653315.1 uncultured Lachnospiraceae bacterium | reverse complement strand
GATTACTTATCATTGTGACATTCATCTTCCGGATAGTGCTTTTAACCGGCTGATTTTAAAGTGTATGGATTTTTCCAATCGGATTTGTTTAAAAAAAAGCTGCCGCATTGCCGTACAGACTAAAGATTATGCGGGTCACTCACGGGTTGCATACCGGTATCAGGATAAATTTACGGAAACGGCGACACCGATTAAAGATTATAACCGGAAAGAGGGGACCCGTGAAAAAGGGAAAACCGTGATTGGTTTCTGCGGAAGGCTGGTACAGGAAAAGGGAATTGATGTATTGCTGAAAGCCTATGAAATTCTGTGCAGGGAAGCGGAACCTCTGATCCTGAAGATTGGCGGCGATTATAAAGGGGTGGCAGGGGGAAGTATTTATGCGGACTTAAAGCGTTACGTGGAAGACCATCATCTGCAAAATGTCGTTTTCACGGGAAAGCTGCGGGAGGAAGAAATGGAAGAATTTTATTCTTCGTTGGATGTTTTTGTCCTGCCGAGTATCAATTCGCTGGAAGCGTTCGGAATGGTTCAGGTAGAAGCCATGTATTGCGGAACGCCGGTAGTCGCTACGGATTTGTATGGAGTAAGAACCATTGTTGAAAAGACAGGAATGGGTGTGGTAGTAAAAAGAAACAATCCGGAATCTTTGGCGGAAGGACTGCGTGAGGTATTATGCCATAAAGAAAAGTATGTGAAATCAAAAGAAGAAATACAGAAATTTTATGGGACGGCACATTGTATCGCGGTTTACGAACAGATTATGAATGAGATGGGACAAAAGAAATGAATCAGGGGGATAGGAAAAGGAATATACAATTGTATTTACAATTAATCAGAGTGAAACAATATATCAAAAACGGGCTGATTTTCCTTGCGGCTTTTTTTGCCGGAACGATACTGGAGAAGGAAACGTTTTTCCGTTTGCTGACAGGTTTTGCAGCATTTAGTTGTTTCTGTTCTTCCGTATACATATTAAATGATATCAGGGATGTGGAAAAGGACAGGCACCATCCGGTAAAAAGCGGGCGTCCGCTCGCATCGGGTGCAATTTCCGTTAAGCAGGCTGCCGTGGCCGGGGGGATGATGCTGACGGCCGGATATCTGCTGCTTTCCCTGACGCAGGGGGAATGGTTCGGGAAAGCGCATGCCTTTGTTTTCCTTTATCTGATACTGAATGCAGGATATAGTTTCGGCCTGAAAAATGTGCCGATTCTGGATATCATGATTTTAACTTCGGGATTTCTCATCCGTGTTCTGTATGGAGCCGCTTTGTGCGGAACATGGGTTTCCAACTGGCTGTATCTGACCGTATTCATGATTTCGCTGTACATGGGAACCGGTAAGCGTAAGAATGAAAGGATGGCCGAACCCGGATGGGAAACCCGAAAAGTGCTGCAGTTTTACAGTCCGTCATTTCTTGAAAAAATCATGCAAATGAGTATGGTTCTTGCCATCACGTTTTATTCGCTTTGGAGTTCCAGTATGGCGAACCGGAATTTCCTGGCTTCTTATATGATTTGGACGGTTCCCCTTGTACTGGCCATTGTGATGCGATACGAAATGCTGGTGGAAAAAGATGTTTACGGTGACCCAACCGATATCATACTTGCGGATAAACCCATTCAGATTTTGGTAGGAGTGTATGCGGTTATGGATATGGGAATCCTGTATGGGAAACACGGGTTTTAGCTCTCAATTATATCTATTTCAAATAAATGCAATGAGGAAAAGGAAGGTTTGATAACATGAAGTTGAAAGAAGTGAAAAGAAGTAAGAAGGTTTATCTGGCAGGCGGTATTATGTCCGTGGCTGCACTGGCGGCAGTCTCCATAGGGATTGTCAATGCCAAAGAAAGTATTTTGGCAGAAAGCGTATCGGTGCAGACATCCGCAAACCAGGCAAGAGGCGATGAAGAAGCGGTAACGGCCGGACAGATTACGACGGGACAGATTTCCACAGGAGAAAGCGGCGGTGAAGGAGAAAGTGTTTCCTATACGACGAATGAAAACGTAGAGAGCAGTCCCATGGTTGAAACCTGGGTACCGAAGACCGCGGAAGAAAAACGATATTACAGTTATGTCGGTACGGAAAAACTGGCAGTATCAACATCAGGGACTACCGGAGTGAAAGCTGCAAATTCGGTACAGGGACCTTTGTGCCAAAAAGTTTTTGAATCGGTGCTGGGCGATTATTCCATAGCGAGAACCTATAACATTTTTCCGGGAACAAGCAATCTGAATCAGCCTGTTTATGAACTGGAACATGAAGTGGAGATTACCATGGAGCTGCCGAAGTCCCTGCAGAAAGAAGGACGCAGTTTCGAAATGATATGCGTAAGCAACGGAACGCCTTATGTATTAAAGGATCAGGATAAGGATGCTTCCTCCATTACGATCCGCACAAAGTATTTTTATGCATATGCGCTGTGCTATAAAGATTAGCGGTATGGCGTAGTTTGAAAGAATGTAATTGAGAGGTTGGCAGGGAGCATTCTCATGGGTTCCCTGCTTTTATGCACACGGGCATCCCAAGGAAGATGCCGGCGAAGCCGGCGGGTGCCCGGCGCGCGAGTAGGGAAGATGCCTTCCCTACTCGATTTGAAGGTGGCAGGATGATAAACTATTTTTTTGTATGGTTTTGTGTGTTCCTTATGATGCTGACAGGCATTATCGTATGTAAAATGATGCGTGTGAATGAAGAATTCCTGAACCGGAAGGGAGTTCTAATCATTCCGGCAATCGGAATGATCTTTCTTATGAATACCGTCCAGATATTGAATTTATGGATGCCGGTATCCTGGCTGTGCTGGCCCTATTTGGTATTTCTGTTTAGGTGCGGGTGTTTCGGCGACTCTGG
>CANTGP010000449.1 GCA_947653315.1 uncultured Lachnospiraceae bacterium | reverse complement strand
CCCAATTTCACCAGGCTTATGGCACGTCCCATTTCATCCTCTAAATACAGGTACCCCACCAGCGCTTCCAGTCCCGTCGCCTTCCGGTAATCCGACACCGAGGCATTTTTTGCCGCAGTATATGATTTCGCGTTTCTTCCCCGCCGGTACACTGCCAATTCTTCCTCCGTCATGCACTCCTGCAGGACATCCGCCATGGCAGCCTGGGTACCCGCCTTTACGTATTCCGATGCCGTCTTATGCAGCCGGTTCGCCGCACGGTTGCCCCGCCCTACCACCACGGTCCGGATGATAACATCATAAATACAATCCCCGATGTAGGCAAGCGTAAGAGGCGAATATTCCCTGATATCCACCTCTTTGCAGTCAAATTCCTTTTTCAGTTGCCCTAACAGGCTTAAGCCCTTTTCCATTTTACACCTTCCCGCGTGTCTTCCAGCACAATCCCTTTGTGCAGCAGTTCGTCACGGATTTCATCGGCACGGGCAAAATCCTTTGCTTTTCTCGCCGCCTGCCTTTCCCCGATGAGTGCTTCGATTTCGCCGTCCAAAAGTTCTTCCTCTTTTTCCACCAAGAGGCCGCAGATATCCGACAGCTCCACGATTTTCTTTTTCAAAGCCTCCAAAAAGGCGGCGCTGCTTCCTTCTCCCGCATGGGTATTGGCGAATTTTACCAGTTCAAAAATAACGGAAATGGCGTCCGCCGTGTTAAAATCATCGTCCATTGCCGCGTCAAATTTCCCGCCAAACCCGTCCAGCTCCGCCGCCAGCGCATCTTCTTTGTCATCCATGGAAGAACGGGACGCATTTTTTAACAGGAAATTTAAATTGCTTACGCCGGTGACAATCCTTTCGTAACCGCTTTTTGCCGCTTCCATCAGCTCCCCGCTAAAATTCAGCGGACTGCGGTAATGGGCGGAAAGCATGAAGAAACGCAATACCTGCAAATCATATTTTTCACTGATGTCCCTTACCGTGAAGAAATTCCCCGCGGATTTGGACATCTTCCGGTTGTCGATGTTTAAAAAGGCATTGTGCATCCAATATCTCGCAAAGGTTTTCCCGTTTGCCGCCTCGGACTGTGCAATTTCATTTTCATGGTGGGGAAATACCAAATCCTCGCCGCCGGCATGGATATCGATTTCCTCCCCCAGATATTTTTTACTCATGACGGAACATTCGATATGCCAGCCCGGCCTGCCGTCGCACCAGGGAGACTCCCAATACGGCTCCCCTTCCTTTTTCGGTTTCCACAGGACGAAATCAAGGGCATCCTCTTTTTGGTCTTCGCCGGAAACGAGAAGGGAACGGTTTCCCCCCTGCAAATCGTCCAGGTTTTTATGGGATAACTTCCCGTATTCCTTGAATTTCCGTGTCCGGAAATATACCGTCCCGTCCGCCGCCCGGTATGCATACCCTTTCTCCACAAGGGTCTGTATCATTTCAAGCATACCGCAGATTTCCTCCGTTGCCCGCGGATGCGTGGTCGCCGTCTTCACATTCATCGCCTTCATATCCTTTTGGCATTCCCGAATATACCGCTCGGATATTTCGGATGCATCCACGCCTTCCTCCAGCGCCTTCTTAATAATCTTATCGTCCACGTCCGTAAAATTGGATACAAAATTCACCTCGTACCCCTTATGCTCCATATAACGGCGCACCGTATCGAACACAATCATCGGTCTCGCATTCCCGATATGGATCAGATTATAAACCGTAGGTCCGCACACGTACATCCGCACTTTCCCCGGCTCGATGGGGATAAATTCTTCCTTCTGTTTCGACAATGTATTATAAATTTTCATCGCAATTCCTTTCCGTTACTTCCCGATTCCTTTTCATACCGCATTCCATGCCGTTTTTTATGCCGCTTTCTCCGTCCGCAGTCCTGCCTTCTTTCCCGTCCAGTCTTTTCTGCAGCTCCTTCACCGTCCCTTCCAGCTCCAGCAGCCGGTTCGTCAATTCACTGTTCGTCTGCTGCAAATGAAAGATATCCTCCTTCACGGGATCCGGCAGGTTGGTTTGGTCCATCTCCTCCTGGGGAAAACACTGCTTCCTCCGTTTCACCACACGTCCGGGTACGCCCACCACGGTAGAGCCGCTTGGCACCTCCTCCAAAACCACGCTCCCCGCGCCTATTTTGGAGTTATCGCCTATCTTAAACGAGCCGAGAACTTTGGCGCCCGCGCTGATCATGACATTATTTCCCACCGTGGGATGCCGTTTCCCCTGTTCCTTTCCCGTTCCTCCTAACGTCACGCCCTGGTACAGCGTCACATTATCCCCGATCACGGTAGTTTCCCCTATGATTACACCGTTTCCGTGGTCAATAAAAAAACCTTTTCCGATTTCCGCCCCCGGATGGATTTCAATTCCGGTTTTACGTACCCCCCTCTGTGAAATCCAACGTGCAAGAAAGTAATGCTTTTTCAAATACAGCTTATGGGCAATCCGGTAATGCAGCATCACCTTAAAGCTGGGATATAAAAAAACCTCCATGGAGGAATGGATTGCCGGGTCCCTCTGCCGGATAACGGCTACCTCCTCCCGGACTTTCTGAATCAAACCCATAATTGCGCCTCCTGCCAATCCAGCCCCGCCGTTTGTAACAACCTTCCTATGGAACACAATGCACCGTCTTATGGCGCGGTTTCCCATAAGGCAAAAAAGTGCCTGCGGCACTCCTTCCTTTTACGGTTCTGCCTGTCCACGGCTTCCGACCGGACCGCATTTTCCTCTTATCACAGGATATGCAAAATTTCCAAATTTGTCAATATTTTTTCGTGGAATCCTGGAATTTAGGGTAGCAGTTCAGCCTGAATGTTGTGTTTGGGGGCGGACGCCCGTACGTGGGTTTTTTTA
>CANTGP010000448.1 GCA_947653315.1 uncultured Lachnospiraceae bacterium | reverse complement strand
AAGGAAAGCGTGACAGAATGAAGAACGGTATGATACAAGGTGCGGAACACGGCATGATACACGGGATGGATATTTCATCGATGGATGAGGTGGTAAAATGCGGGGGGAAATTTTATGACGGGGGGCAGGAAAAAGGACTGTTGGAAATCCTTACGTCTTATGGGGTGAATTATATCAGGCTGAGGCTGTGGCTGGACCCCTGTTCCGGGGATGGGAAACCTTACGGCGCAGGGGGCAATGATTTGGAAGTGACGGTGAAGCTGGCAAAGCAGGTGAAGGAGGCAGGACTCCGATACCTGCTGGATTTCCAGTACAGTGACTTTTGGGCAGACCCCGGCAAGCAGATAAAGCCAAAGGCATGGAAGGATTATGGGGAAAAGGAACTGGAAGCGGCGGTTTATGCCTATACGCGGGATACGCTGCTTACCCTGAAGGAACACGGGTGTCTGCCGGATATGGTGCAGGTGGGGAATGAGATTACCAACGGTATGTTGTGGCCGGAGGGGAAAAAACCGGCATATGACCAAATCGTGCGCTTTGTCAATGCCGGAATCCGGGGGGTGCGGGAAGTGGGGAAAAGCATTCCGGTTATGCTGCATTTAGACCATGGAAACGATCAGGAGATGTATCAGGATTGGTTTGACAATTACTTAAAGCGGGGAGGGGAAGACTTTGAGGTAATCGGCATGTCTTATTATCCGGTGTGGAACGGCAACATACAAGGGCTGGTTGACAATATGAATATGCTTGCCGTCCGTTACGGAAAACCGATGGTGGTGGTGGAAGTGTCCCAGCCTTTTACCTTGGAGGATTATGCGGAGTATGAGGGACTGGCGCAGGAGCAGCGCAAAGGGTATGCCGCAAAGCCGTCGCTGGCACGGGAATTGGAATACCCGGCAACGGCGGAGGGGCAGTGTGCATTCATGGAACGGCTGATAAGGGAAGTGGCAGCGGTAAAGGACGGCCTGGGTATGGGGTATTTTTACTGGGAGCCGGCATGGCTGCCGGTAAAGGGGAGCGGCTGGGCGACGCCGGAATCGCTGGAATACATGAACGATCCCGGTCCCTGCGGGAATGAATGGGCGAACCAGGCATTGTTTGATTATAATGGGAACGCGCTGCCTGCGCTTGGGGCAATTGCGGGGAGATGATTTTGGCAGGCAGCCAAAGTTCCGTTTGGTTAGTTTAGGGAAGGCTGTCAACCGTCTGTTCGATAATGCTTAACATGATGTCTTTGGTAATCTGTCCGGTCACGTAACCGTATATGTTGCCGTTTTTGTCAATCATAAAGGTGGTGGGGTAGGCGCTGATGCCGTAGAGGTAGGCATTCAGCCCGCCTTCATCCATGACCACGGGGTAAGTGTAGCCGTTGTCTTTTAAGAAATCCGCGATGTCCTCTGCGGAACCTTCCCGTCCGAGATTGGGACCGGCGATTCCGAGGATGACCACATCGGAACCGTTTTCCCCGTATTCTTCATAGATTTCCTGTATTTCCGGCATTTCCGCGCGGCAGGGGGGACACCATGTGGCCCAAAAGTTGAGGAATACGGTTTTCCCTTTGTAGTCTGACAGGGTATGGGTATTCCCGTATTGGTCGGTGAGCGTGAAGTCCGGGGCGGGAACGGTCGGGATGGCGTCCCTTTTGCCGTTTTCCGCGTCCTGTTCCGGTGATGCGCTGCCGTCTGCTGCCGGACTGTCGTCTGCCTGTGCGTTACCGCTGCCGTCTGCTGCCGGACTGTTGTTTGCCTGTGCGGAACCGCTATCGTCTGCCTGTGAGTTGCTGTCACCATCGGTGACGGAAGTGTCATTTGCGGAATTTCCCGCATTTTCCCCGACCGTCTGTGTATTGCTTATTTGTGACAGATAGGCGCTGATGCCGTTCATCCATCCGGTGAACATCATGATACCGGTAAACAGCATCAGGATACCGCCGATTTTCACCGTATATTTTACCACTGCCCTGTGTTTTTTGAAAAATTCCAAAAGGCTCCCCGTAAACAGGCCGACGCCCATAAAAGGCAGGACGAATCCAAGCGTATAGATTCCGATGAAGGCAAAGCCGGTCCATGCGGAGGCTGCCGATGCCGCCAGGAGCAGTACGCTGGCGAGGGCGGGACCGACACAGGGTGTCCATGCGAAACTGAATGTAAAACCTAAGACTAGGGCAGTCAACGGATTCATGGCAAGTGTGTCAGGATGGAAAGAGATACGGTGTTCCCGTTGGAACAGGGAACCGCCGAACACCCCAAGCTGGTACAGTCCGAACAGAATGACAAGGATGCCGCCAATGCGGGTAAACCATGCCTGGTAATTGTGGAAAAAACGTCCCGCCGCCGTGAATCCAAGCCCCAGCAGGAAAAAGGCAAAGCTGACGCCAAGCACGAAACAGAGGGTATTGCGCAGAATCCTGCCCCGGCGGTAGGAAACTTCGCCGTTTTCATCCGTGCTTTTGGCTCCTCCGGACAGATAACCGATGTAGAGCGGAATCAGCGGAAGGACACAGGGGGAGAAAAAGCTGAGTAATCCCTGAAGGAATACGGTAACGGCGGAAATGCTTGTTTCAAGTGACAGGTTCATGGTGGTTGTTTCCTTTCTTTTTTTATTTCTTCATAATTTTTCCGTTTTTTGTTTTTTCTATATAATTATTTTTCATAATTATTTTTCCGTGTTATTTTATATATATTTTTTTATGCTATTTTCCTTTGTTATTTCCGGTATTTTTTGTTTTGGCTTTTTATAATATAACAGATTTTACGTAAAGGTGGAATTTTTTTTTCAAATGGCAGCATTTAAATGCAGTTTGAATGCAAAGATATGGTAAAATAAAGAAAAATGGTAAGAAGAATAAAATAAGAGAAATAAAA
>CANTGP010000447.1 GCA_947653315.1 uncultured Lachnospiraceae bacterium | reverse complement strand
GCAAACCCTTGATTTTACTGGTCTTTTCCGCCAAGCGTTTTCATCGTCGGGAACAACAAAACATCCCTAATAGCCGGTGAATCCGTTAAAAGCATCACCAGTCTGTCAATCCCATACCCAATCCCGCCGGTAGGCGGCATTCCGATTTCCAAAGCGTTCAGGAAATCTTCATCCGTATGGTTTGCTTCCTCATCGCCGGCCGCAAACGCCTCCTCCTGCGCCGCAAAGCGTGCGCGCTGGTCAATCGGGTCGTTTAACTCAGAGTATGCATTACACATCTCGCGGCAGGTGATGAACAGCTCAAAACGCTCCACGTAATCCGGCTTGTCCGGCTTCCGCTTCGTTAGCGGCGATATCTCCACCGGATGGTCCGTCACAAACGTCGGCTGCACCAAATGCATCTCCACAAACTCCTCAAAGAACAGGTTCAGGATATCCCCCTTCGTATGGCGGGCTTCATAATGCACGCCTTTTTCGTCCGCGATTGCCTTTGCTTCTTCCGTGTCCCGGATTTGGTCAAAGTCCACGCCCGCATATTCCTTTACGGCATCCACCATGGTAATGCGCTTAAACGGACTGCCCAAATCGATTTCCACCCCACCGTAGGAAACCGTTGTGGTACCGCACACTTCCTGCGCTACATGGCGGAACATATTTTCCGTCAAATCCATCATGCCGTTATAATCGGTATACGCCTGATACAGCTCCATCAACGTAAATTCCGGGTTATGCCTCGTATCCAGCCCCTCGTTGCGGAACACACGCCCGATTTCATACACTCGTTCCATGCCGCCCACAATCAGTCTCTTTAAATACAGCTCCAAAGAAATGCGCAGCTTTACATCCTCATCCAAAGCATTGTAATGGGTTTCAAAAGGTCTTGCCGCCGCACCGCCCGCATTGGATACCAGCATGGGAGTCTCCACCTCAAGGAAGCCCAAACCGTCCAAATAACGGCGGATGGAACTGATAATCCGCGAACGCATTACAAACGTGGTCTTCACTTCCTCATTCATGATAAGGTCCGTATATCTCTGACGGTAACGGATATCCGTATTCACAAGCCCGTGGTATTTCTCCGGCAAAATCTGCAGGCTTTTGGAAAGCAGCGTCACCTCCATGGCATGAACGGAAATTTCCCCTGTCTTTGTTTTAAATACCTCGCCCTTAATGCCTACAATATCCCCAACGTCATATTTTTTGAAGTCTGCATAAGATTCTTCCCCGACGCTGTCCCTTGCCACGTAAGACTGGATGCTGCCCTCAATATCCTGCACGTTGCAAAAGGATGCCTTCCCCATCACGCGCTTGGACATAATACGTCCGGCAACGGATACCGTGCTGCCCTCCAATACGTCAAAACCGTCCTTAATTTCCGCGCTGTGATGCGTCACATCATATTTGGTAATCCGGAAAGGATCTTTTCCGTTTTCCTGCAATGCGGCAAGTTTCTCCCGTCTTACCTTTAACAACTGATGAATATCCTGCTCTTTTACCGCTTGTGCGTTCTGTGTTTCTCCCACCGTTGCCACTCCTTTTTCTCCTATATTTGTCCGCAGGCAGCCGGTACTCCGTCCGGCCGGAAACCGGAGTACCGGTACAGCAATATTAATTACTGGAACGCTGGATTTCCAATACCTTATACTGCAATACGCCCACCTGTGTCTCCACGTCTACCATATCGCCGATTTTCGCTCCGATCAGTGCTTTTCCCACCGGCGATTCGTTGGAAATCTTCCCTTTTAAGCTGTTCGCTTCGGTGGAACCGACAATCTTATATTCCAGTTCCTCATTGTACTCCATGTCCAAAATCTTTACCTTACAGCCAATGTTGATTTTGTCCAAATCCACTTCATCCTCAACAACGACTTCCGCGTTCTTTAATATTTTTTCCAGTTCTTCGATTCGCGCCTCAATATCCCGCTGTTCGTCTTTCGCCGCATCATACTCCGCATTCTCGGACAAATCGCCCTGTTCCCTGGCTTCCTTAATCTTCTGCGCGACTTCCTGCCTTTTTACCACCTTCAGCTCGTGAAGCTCATCCTCATACTTTTTCAATCCCTCATAAGTCAAAATATTCTTCTTTTCTTCCATGGAATATTCCCGCTCCTTTCGCAGACCCGTATTTTATGTTTTCCATCCCGCATTTCCTGCCCGAAAGCATCCTGCGGAACCTGTTCCCCTTTTATTCCTGTCCTTATTTAAATTTTATTCCCGCGGGCAACGGGCCAAGCAGCCGCACTCGTGCGGATATTTGGCGACTGCCGCGTGCTCCATTAGACTAATTAACTGTACTATTGTACCCATTTTTCGCAATAGTGTCAAGAAATTTTACAACGGATAAATATTTCACATCCCTGCGGAATTTCCCCAGCAGTTTTTCCTTTTCCTCCACTGACCAAAAATCCACATACACCGCTCCTGCCGGACAGACGGACCAGGGAATCCGGTAATCCCTTTTGATATCCAAAATCACGGTTTTCCCTTCCCTTCCCGCACTTTTGTCAAGCCGGACGGTACACGCCATGGGAATGCCGTATTCCCCGTAAATATATTCCCCGAATTCCCCGTATGCCTGCGGACTTCCCGATACCACGCCCACATGGTTAATCCTTGGAAAATACGGCTCCAAAAGTTCCCGCAAAAGCTCCTGCTCCCCTTCCCAGCCTATACAGCATACGTATTCCATGCAGGGGACCTGCCGCAGCAGCACGGCAAGGAGGAGGGAAGGCGGAAACAGCGGTTCCCGGATTCCAATCATTCCCGCAAGTTCCGGCTGTAAATAATATTCCTCACACGCTGTCCCATGAAGCAAACCGTTCAGGCTTTCCGTCAGCCGTTCTTCCCCCCAGGCGCGCTCTCCCAC
>CANTGP010000446.1 GCA_947653315.1 uncultured Lachnospiraceae bacterium | reverse complement strand
GGAAATGGTTCAGGTCAATTTCTACATGGATTTGATGAAAAACCGGCATTCCGTGAATTTGGAAAAACAACCGGCAGAAAGGGAGACACCGCAATAAGACTATGAAGAATACCAAATTGAAAACGAAACATGTATCCGCCGTACTTCTTACGGTTTTCATACTTACCATGCTTCCCATTCTGTTGCTCGGTTTTTATGATTATCCCTGCGCCGATGATTATTCCTATTCTTCCGCCACAAGACAGGTATGGCTGCAAAGCCATTCCGTCCTGCAGGTATTCAAAGAAGCGGCTGCCACTTCCGCCAGCCGCTACCAAACGTGGCAGGGTACCTTTACCTCCATTTTCTTCATGGCACTGCAGCCTGCCGTTTGGACGGAAAAGGCTTATTTTATTACCCCGTTTCTCATGACAGGTTTGTTGACTTTGTCCGTTTTTTACCTGGTACACGTCGTCGTTGTGCGCTATCTGGGAGGAACCGCACCGGAAAGCACCATCCTTTCTCTGCTCATCCTCCTGACCGTCATCCAATGCATGGTGGACAAGACCGATGCTTTTTACTGGTACAACGGCTCCGTGCATTACATGGTTCCGTTCTCCTTTCTCCTGCTGATGCTTGCGGCCCTGCTGTCGGCACTTGCCGGTGAGGGGAAAAAGCGCATGATCATCCTTTTATCCTTTTCTTCCCTCTGCGCAGTCCTCGTAGGCGGAGGAAACTATGTCAGCGGGCTTGTGGCCTGTGTCCTTGGCGTATCCCTGGTGATACTTTTGTTTTTCCTGCAAAAACAACGGATGCCAAATTCCTCCGGACAGCCTTGCGTTACATTAAGAGGA
Organism: uncultured Lachnospiraceae bacterium; assembly: GCA_947653315.1. Lineage (GTDB taxonomy): Bacteria > Bacillota > Clostridia > Lachnospirales > Lachnospiraceae > Kineothrix. The sequence goes on along the minus strand of CANTGP010000446.1, from coordinate 2,045 downwards.
AAAGGCTGGAAAGCCGCCTGTATCCCGGTCCTGTTTCTTCTCGTTTCTTTCCTCGTCAATACGGCTGCCCCCGGCAACCGCATCCGGGAGGAAACGGTACAGGGCATGTCCCCCTTTAAATCCATTATGGTTTCCTTCCGATACACGCTGTCGTTCGCGGTTGACGAATGGAGCGACTGGACGGTTTGGGCTCTTGTATTGTTTTCGCTGCCATTCCTGTGGAAAATCGTGAAAAACTCTACATTCCGTTTTCCCTGTCCGCCTCTTGTTGCCGCTTACAGCTATTGTATCGTTTCCTCCGCATTCACACCCGCCGTTTACGCCACGGGAAATATTGATGCGGGAAGAATCCGCAACATCATTTTCATCCTTTATGTCCTGCTCCTTTTCCTCAATGCAGGCTATATCCTCGGCTGGGCATGCCATTCTTTCCATTTAAACGGGAATGAAAAGGAGCTGCGGGAAATCCTGACGGTAAACCAACGGTGGTATGTACTCTTTGCCTCCTTTGCCCTTATCTTCGGCATCGGAATTACGGTGAAACCCAATCCCGGTTACTATACTACCAGTGCCGCCTTTACGGAACTGGTGAGCGGGGAAGCAAAGGCTTACGGCGCGGAAATGGATGCGCGCATCGAAATCCTCAGGCTTTCCGGCGAAGAAGTCATCCTCCCCCGCATCCAGACACAGCCGGAACTGCTATACCATTCGGATATTACCCCTGAAGCGGACGATTGGTCCAACGCTGCCATGAGCCGGTATTACGGCAAAAAAAGCATTACCATTCCCGCGGATTCCAATTAAATCGGGTAGGGATGATATCTTCCCTACCCGATTCCTTACACAAAACGGGCATGTCTTCCCGTTTTCCATCCCCATCATGATTCTTCCGCTACCGGAACCGCGCCGGTACTGAGCCATTTCAGGTATGCATTCATAAAACCGTCCAAAGCGCCGTCCAGCACCGCATCGGCATTGCCGGATTCCTCCCCCGTGCGGTGGTCTTTTACCATCGTATAGGGCTGCAGCACATAAGAGCGTATTTGGTTCCCCCAACCGATTTCCTTCACTTCCCCACGGATACCGGAGAGCTTTTGGGCATTTTCTTCCTGTTTTAACAGGAACAGCTTAGCCTTTAACATCTGCATCGCCTTGTCCTTATTCTGGAACTGGGAGCGTTCGTTTTGGCACTGTACCACGATTCCGGTGGGAAGATGGGTAATCCGGATGGCGGAGGAGGTTTTATTAATATGCTGTCCGCCCGCACCGCTGCTCCGGTACGTATCAATCCGCAGATCGTCATCGTTGATTTCGATATCCATATCCTCCTCGATGTCCGGCATCACGTCCAGCGATACAAAAGAAGTCTGCCGTTTGCCCTGCGCGTTAAAAGGGGATATCCGCACCAAACGGTGCACGCCTTTCTCCGATTTTAAATATCCGTAAGCATTTTCCCCGTTCACCTGAAACGTCACCGACTTGATTCCTGCCTCGTCGCCGTCCAAATAATCCAGCACTTCAATGCCGTATCCCTTCCGTTCCGCCCAACGGGTATACATACGGTAAAGCATGGAACACCAGTCGCAGCTTTCCGTCCCCCCCGCCCCTGCATTCAGTTTCAGGATGGCATTGTTCCTGTCGTATTCCCCCGATAAAAGGGTACTGATACGGATGTTTTCAAACGTCTCGATAAAGGAATCCAGTTCCGTCCGTATCTCCGCCGCCATCTCAGGGTCTTCTTCCTCATAACCCATTTCGATTAACGTCTCAATGTCTTCGTACTGTCTCCGCAGACCGTCCATGGTATCCACGGTATCCTTCAGGTTTTTTAATTCCTTCATTTTTTTATTGGAGGTTTCCGGGTCGTCCCAAAATCCGGGGGCTTCCATTTCCCGCTCCAATTCTTCGATTCTCCGCGACTTATTTGCTAAGTCAAAGTGAATCCCTCACTTCCGCCAGCGGACTTTCATAGGTCTGCAATTCTGATTTCATTTGATCCAATTCTACCACTTAACGTCACCTGCTTTCTTTATTATATATTTTTT
>CANTGP010000445.1 GCA_947653315.1 uncultured Lachnospiraceae bacterium | reverse complement strand
AGGTAGTTTCCTGGTATGATAACGAGAATTCCTACACAAGCCAGATGGTAAGGACGATTAAATACTTCTCCGAATTGGCATAAGATGCGGAAGCGTCAAGGTTTTTATCTTTTATAGTTAGGAAAGACCTATCAGGGTCCGGTCTTATGGGCCGGACCCTATTTGATTTATTACAGTTATTATGGAGGCATAGTCATGGGATTAAATAAAAAGTCAGTAGATGATATTAATGTAAACGGAAAGCGTGTTTTGGTAAGGTGTGACTTTAACGTACCGTTGAAGAACGGCGAGATTACGGATGAAACCCGTATCGTTGCAGCGCTTCCCACAATCCAGAAATTGTTGAAGGACGGCGGAAAAGTGATTCTCTGCTCCCATCTCGGAAAAGTAAAGAACGGTCCTAACGAGGGCGAATCCTTGGCGCCGGTTGCAAAAAGACTGTCCGAGAAACTGGGCAAAGAGGTAAATTTCGTTGCGGATTATAACGTAACCGGTGAAGCTGCCACAAAAGCAGTGGAAGCGATGAAAGAGGGCGATGTGGTTCTTCTTCAGAATACACGTTTCCGCGGCAAGGAAGAAACGAAGAACGGTGAAGAATTCAGCAAAGAGCTGGCGGACCTTGCCGATGTATACGTATGCGACGCTTTCGGTTCTTCCCACAGGGCGCATGCATCCGTGGCAGGCGTAACCGACGTGGTACGTGCAAAGGGCGGCGAATGTGCGGTTGGTTACCTGATGCAGAAAGAAATCGACTTCCTCGGCAATGCCGTGGAAAATCCGGTCAGACCTTTTGTTGCCATCCTTGGCGGTGCGAAAGTTGCGGATAAGCTGAACGTAATCAATAACCTGCTGGAGAAATGCGATACCCTTATTATCGGCGGCGGTATGGCTTTCACTTTCTTAAAGGCAAAAGGATATGAAATCGGTAATTCTCTCGTAGACGAGGAAAAATTGGATTACTGCAAGGAAATGATGGAAAAAGCGGAAAAACTGGGCAAGAAATTACTGCTTCCGGTGGATACCACCATTGCTGCCGGTTTCCCTGACCCCATCGATGCGCAGATTGAAGTATCCGTAGTGGATGCGGATAAGATTCCGGCAGGTATGGAAGGTTTGGATATCGGCGATAAGACGGCGCAGCTTTATGCGGACGCAGTGAAATCCGCAAAGACCGTTGTATGGAACGGACCCATGGGCGTTTTCGAGAACCCGGTTTTGGCAAAGGGCACGATTGCGGTAGCGAAGGCTTTGGCGGAAACGGATGCGACCACCATTATCGGAGGCGGTGACAGCGCGGCAGCCGTAAACCAGCTTGGTTTTGCAGATAAGATGAGCCACATTTCCACGGGCGGCGGAGCTTCCCTTGAATTCCTTGAAGGTAAGGAGTTACCGGGCGTGGTAGCGGCTGACGATAAATAAGCGGGTTGCGGACTGGATTCAATCATAGCGTAAAAAGGAGAAAGTAAAATGGCTAGAAAGAAAATCATTGCCGGCAACTGGAAGATGAATATGACTCCCAGCGAAGCGGTGGAATTGGTAAATACTTTAAAACCCCTGGTGGCAACGGAAGAAGCGGACGTTGTATTCTGCGTACCCGCCATCGACATTATCCCGGTTGTGGAAGCTGCAAAAGGCTCCAATATCCAGGTGGGTGCGGAAAATATGTATTTTGAGGAAAAAGGCGCTTTTACGGGCGAGATTTCCCCGAATATGCTGACGGATGCAGGCGTGAAATACGTCATCATCGGTCATTCCGAGAGAAGGGAATATTTTGCGGAGACGGATGAAACGGTAAACAAGAAAGTATTAAAGGCATTTGAGCACAGCCTTACCCCCATTATCTGCTGCGGCGAATCCCTGACACAGAGGGAACAAGGCATTACCATCGACTGGATCCGCCAGCAGATCAAGATTGCTTTCTTAAACGTTACGGCAGCACAGGCTAAAACGGCGGTTATCGCTTATGAACCTATTTGGGCAATCGGGACGGGCAAGACGGCTACCACGGAGCAGGCACAGGAAGTATGCAAGGCAATCCGTGCGTGCATTGCGGAAATTTATGACGATGCCACGGCAGAGGAAATCCGCATCCAGTACGGCGGCTCCGTAAATGCGGCAACGGCGCCGGAACTGTTTGGCCAGCCGGATATCGACGGCGGTTTGGTAGGCGGTGCGGCTTTGAAACCGGATTTCGGTAAAATCGTGAACGCATAATAACTTTATTCATGAAAATCTAAATTCTTTTATGCAAAAGCCGTCTGTTCCGGTTAAGGAACAGACGGCAAATATTTGCCGTTTGTTTCATTTCCGCGGAATTCAGCCTGAATGTTGCGTTGGGAGGCGGACGCCCGTGCGTGATTTTTTTAAGTGGCCGGCAGCAGCACAACTGCCTGTTCCGGTTTTCCGTGCACTTTTTTCGGCTGGAGGTTTCTAAGCAGAATGAGAAAGTGTGTCACAGGCTACGGTCGTCCTCAAGCGGCATCCATGCCGCCTCGGACTGAAATGGGCATCCATGCCCATTTCCCCTTGGGTATCCGCATTCTGCTAAGAAACCGCCGCCGAAAACGAAGCACGGAAAATCCGGAACAGGCAGTTGTGCTGCTGCCGGCCACTTAAAAAAATCACGCACGGGCTGGGTAAAAAAGGATACCGGCATTTTTTATTGTTCCCGAAAAGACATAGTAAAACCGGGCAGGATGTGCCATTCCGGTTTTCTGCCGAATATCAAAAAAGTAATCCCAAATCATAACGCCCCTCTTTTACTTTCTTACTTCTTTTACTTTTTTACTTTACCCAGCCCGGGAGGGATTTTTTTGCGGGACGGCGGCAGCGGGAGTGCCTGTCCCGGATTTTCCGTGCTTCGTTTCCGGCGGGAGTTTCTTAGCAG
>CANTGP010000444.1 GCA_947653315.1 uncultured Lachnospiraceae bacterium | reverse complement strand
TTCCTGCCCGTCGTTTCATAATAGAGTGTCCGGAACTTTTCAAAGTCCTTTTCCGAAACGCTTTGGTAAAACAGGACCATCAGGGATACAAAAACCCCCGGTTCTTTATGATAATGGATAAACGGCCGTTTTGTTTGGAGCCGTCCGCCGTTTTGTACCCTTTCCTCTGTTTCACAAAGATACCGGCACCAATTTCTTACAATTTCATCCCGCACCGCAAGCAGTCCGTCTTCGTCCACCGCATCTTCCTTCAGCCTGTCCCTGTCTATATTCATATAATCCATCGGTTTATCGTCCAAAATCAGAACTTCCAGTTTCAGGAAGCCCGCATGCAGACGGGCGGAACCCTTATGCTTTGCATAAATGGTTTCCGCATTGGAAATCCGGTTAAACTTGTAACTCAGGTCATACAAGCTCTGTACCTTATCCGGAAGCACAAGACGTTTTTCCTGTTCATCCATCTTACACGGACGCACGGACAGCCTGTAACACCGGCATGCCTTCCGGTCCCAAAAGAACGCTTTATCAAAATCAAAAAAGTAGGAATCCTCCGGCACCATATCCCGGAAGCTCTGGAGATGCTCACCGAAATTTCCGTACCTTTTGACATTGGGCATGATATAACTGTACCTCTGCTCCTCCTCTTTCGGACCGGTTTTCTTACCGTCCTTTTCAATCGTTATGGACTCAAGGCATACGTTAAAATAATCGAATTTTGATTCCGCGATTTTTTTCCTGCAGGCACGGCAGATTTCCACGTACAGCATATGGAGCCGCTCTCCCACGTCAAACTCGGGATCGTAATATTCAAAAGCACCTTTTTTTTGATTCCCGTCCTGGTCGAAAAATTTCCTCTCGTCAATGGAAATCCTCACATTGGTTCCCGGTACCGCATTGTCAAAATATAATTCGTCATTGCTTTCCGAAATGATTTTCGTCTCGATTTTCCCCCTGTTTTTCCCGTAAGAATATAAGGATATGTGGCGTTCCGGTTCATTATGCTGCCTGGAATAAAAGTCAATGCAGTCCGTCAATTGGAATACCGACTGGAGACCGATGCCGAAAACCCCTGAAGGTTTCAACCATTCCGGCATATTCCCCATCAGCTTTTGGACACGCCGGTTGTCTTCCTTGCTGGAACCGATATCCGCGATGTATCCCACATCCTCCGCCGTTATCCCGATTCCTTTATCTTTTACCACCACAAGCACTTTCTCCCGCACACGGTCTTCGATTACCTCCACCTTGATGTCATAATTGCTGAAAATGGCGGCTTTTTCTTTCTGCAGGAAATCAAACAGGTCAAGCCCGTCCCTGATTCTGTTTTTTGCCAGCCCGCAATAACTGTACCTGTTCTGCATTAAATCACTCCAAAGCTGCAGAAGGGATGCATCCACTGCATTCTGTATCATTTCCCGTATTCCGACATACTTATCCTTGTATATGCTGGTTCCTTCCAGGAGCTTCATCACCCGTTCCTGGGACATTTTCATTTGCAGCGCCCTGTTTTCCGCCATATACTCCCTGTCGCCCACGTAGATTTTCACCTTGGGCTGGGCAGGCGGAAGCCCGAAATCCTGCTGCACGATTTCATTCCAGCGCAGGGTCATCCTCCTGCACTCCTTTTTCACCTGCTGGGTCCAATCGTAAACAAGCGCAGCCACATCATAACTGTCTTTTTGGGCATTTTCCCACAGCACTTCCTCCTTCTGCCTGTTTCCCCCGCAGTCTTCCTGCGGACGGATAAAATCACATTTCGCGGTTATCTCTATCCTCTCCGGAGTAATTAACAAGTGGGAAATCGCTTCGTGTTTCCTGAAATGCAGAACGGAAAGTCTCGGTATAATGCTTTTATTCCGTGCAATTTCTTCCGCAAACCATGACGGGAAGCGGTCATTGTCCAAATCCAAAAGATCGCCAAGGCGCAGCATCGCTGCCACAAAACGCGGATGGTATTCATCCCCTGCCATTCCGTCCGCCCGGTAAGACATCCGGAACAAATCTTCGATGGTTCCACCATGGCACATGCAGATTTCCACAAGCCCTTCCGAGCCGTACAGGAACCTCTTTTTCAGGTATCCGCGGAAAAGGCTGCCGAAATTATCTTCCAGCTCCTTCACGCCCTTCCAATGAACCGGACGCAGGTAGAGCTGGATAACCAGCATAATGGAAAAATATATATCATTCAGGGGGATTTTTGTTTTGTCTTCTTCTTTCAGATATTGGAACAGATTATGTAACGCCCATGCGTCTTCATTTTCCATGGACTGCAGGTCTTTTTCCCCGTCTTCCAAAAAGCGGGAAAATTCGCTGCTTCCCAAGATGTCATATACTTTATGGAATGTCTGCGCCATTCCGTAATCATGCGCATAAATACAGGCGAGCAGCATAAACGTGTCCGTGGCGGACATCCTGCGGATGCGCTCCCCGCCCAAAAACCTTTCCACCGCCTGGACCACGGAACAGCAATGGCTCTTGTCATGAAGACTGTAATTTACGAAAACACTGACCGAATGAATCAGTTCTTCTTCCAGCCTTTTTTTCAAAAGCCTCCATAAGTCCCCAATCTCCTGCACGGCCGGATACTCCTGCGCCAGATTTTCCAAATGTTTCTCCAAAGTTAGCGGCATATTATAGCCATAGGTATCTTTCCCTACCATCGGTATTCCCCCTTTATCCATGATTTCCAGTGATTTAAATATTAATTTTTTGATATCATAAACATTGTAATATATTTTTACCGGATACGCAAGAAATACCTCAATTCCGCGCGGAAGCCCCCTTCTGCGGCTTTTAAGCAAAAAAAATTTATTTTACTGCTGACTTTTCGTGGTTGGTATGATATACTCACTACATGTACTTGTTCCAAACGGCATGATTGTATCGTAA
>CANTGP010000443.1 GCA_947653315.1 uncultured Lachnospiraceae bacterium | reverse complement strand
TTTTTCATCTCCATAATCTTCTGCCTCCCTTTATGATAAAAATATGTGTCATCTTCCTTTGCACGGGGCTGTGCAATCGAGTAGGGGAAGGTTTTTCCCCTACTCGCCGCGCGCCCCGTGCGCCGCTCTAGCGGCACCTTCCTTTGCATGGGGCTGTGCATAAAAAAATCCCGGAACACAGTCTCCTGCATTCCGGGACGGATAAACAATTTCTACCCGCGGTACCACCCGCATTGACAAGCCGACATCTCCATCAAGATGTGTGAACCGCCTTGCCCACTTTTACACTTAACGCGTGTCACGTATTCCCCTAGCGCCTGACCGGTCCAACCTTCTCCAAACGGTTCGGAAAATCTGCTCCGGAGTGTTCCCTTTATTACTTCCCACGAACAGCGCTCTCAGTCGGTGACGCCGTATTCCTGTCGCTTTTCATAACAAGAGTCTCCTTCTATGCATTTGCCATTGCTTTTTTGATGTGAAAATATTAGCACATCTTTTTTTCGAATGCAAGAGGTTTTTATAAATTTTTTCGGCTACTTAAAAACCGTTCAGCCTGAAATGTTGTGCTTGGAAGCGGACGCACGGGCGGGAGTTTTTCGTGGGGCAGCGGCAGAAAAACACAAGGCGGCAGGTTGATCATGGAATAAAACCTTTACACCAATTCATCAAACGATTATAATCAAAGTACCTGTTAAACAGCACCTTAACCCGCGTTGTCCACCACAGTTCCGTATTCTTAATTTGGGAGGTATACCTGTGAATATTATTTTCGACATGGACGGGCTTATGTTCGATACCGAAAAAGTCTTTATGAAAGCATGGGATTATGCCGGGGAAAAAATTGGTATCGGTAAAGCCGGATATATGGTACTTAAAACTTTAGGGATGAATATTACGGCAGCTTATGATGTCTGGAAAGAAGAATTTGGCGACAGTTACAACCAGGAAGAATTAAAAAAACATACCAAGGATTATTTAAAAAAATATTATGACGAAAATACGGTTCCCGTGAAAGACGGATTGTATCTGCTGCTTGATTATTTACGGGATAATCACTGTAACATGATGGTAGCATCATCTTCTCCCCGGTGGGAAGTTGAAAAACACCTGAAAACCGCCCAGGTATCGGATTATTTTGTGGATATCGTATGCGGCGACATGATAGAAAATTCAAAACCGGCGCCGGATATTTACCTGAAAGCGTGTGCCAGGCTGGGAGCCGCGCCGGAAGATTGTTTTGCCCTGGAGGATTCCAAAAACGGTTTATTGGCAGCGTACCGGGCCGGTTGCAAGCCTATTATGGTTCCTGATTTATGGCAGCCGGACGAAGAAATACTGCAACTGATCGTTGCGAAATACGATAATTTGGAACAAGTAAAAACAGCCTTTGAAAGCGGAGACTTATACTAGTACTTCATCCGGTTAGAAGTTGGAGCACTAGAGCGTATTTGAAAATTCATTCCCGGCATCTGCACGCTCTGGCTGACAGCGGCATTTGGCATAAATCCCAAATGCCGCCGTCCTTTCATTCACACATGAAAGCATCCGGATCCGCATATTTATGGGGACTTGCCCCATAACCGCCCCTATACTTTACCGTCACATACATCGTCTCTTTCCCGTTTACGAGTTTCACGTAACAAATCCCGTCTTCAAACTTATCCGTAATGTCGATTTTCTGGTCATACCAATAGACCCAAACAGAGCCGTCGTCTTCATACTCCACCTCCGGCATCATCAGATGCTCCATGATTTCTTCCTCCGACAGAGGGATTGCACTCCCGTCCGGCGCAACCTCAATGCCTCCGCCGGCCATGCTTTTTACGTTTCCGTCGGCATCCGTATACTCCATACTGTAAGTTCCGTCCCCGTCAAACCGAATCGTCGCGTCCGTACGGTCCCCGTGAATCCATAGCTGGACGGTCCGTTGGATTCCGCCCACATCCATGGCATAAGCAACGGTCGCGCTTGCCATAAATATCATGCATCCGAAAACGGATGCCGCCATTGTTCCCATCATTTTCCGCTTTTTTATTTTTTTCATTTTTTCCGCCTCCAAAGAAAATCCGTCAGATAAACGGACTGCCGAAAATGCCTTTTTGTATTTTTCCTTATTCGTCATCTTCCCAATCCTCCTTCAATGTATTCCGAAGCAACAGTCTTCCCCTTGACAGCCTGACTTTCACATTTCCCTGTGTCAGCTTGAGGATATCCGCAATTTCCTTTACGGAATAATCCTCATAGTAAAACAGATGAATCACAATACGGTACTTCTCAGGAAGATTCATTACCGCCTCGAACAGCCCGGAAGACTCCTCCGACTCAAACGCCAAAGTCTGCATGTAATCCTCCAACGGCAACGCATTCTTCCGAAAGAAAGTATTGATTTTATTTTTTGACTTGTTAATTGTCACCCTTGCCAGCCATGCCCGTATATGCTGCTCCGATGCAAACTCCTTTTTTTGCGACCAGTACTGGATAAAGGTATCCTGCACAACATCTTCGGCATCCTGCGTGTTTTTACATATGCTGAAAGCCATAACATAAAGGTTATTCCTGTATTTTTCGATTAGCATCTCTACTGACGGTTTCATGAATATGCTCCTTATTTTCTTTTGAAAAGCCTTTCACTAATAATACAAATGATAAGACGGAAAGGTAACAGGGTAACAGAATTTTTTTCAGATAACCGCCAAACCAAATACTGTCAGAGCTACCGGACCAAAACCGGAAAAACGGTCGAAGTCCTGTTTTTCTTAAGGCACAACATAGAAGAAGTATGGGAAGATACCATTCATATGGTCAATGACACCCCTGTCAGAATTGACATTGAAGAAGAATATTCCGCCGCCATCCGCTCATATTCCCCCGCTTCCGCCTCCAGCCCGCTGCGGCGG
>CANTGP010000442.1 GCA_947653315.1 uncultured Lachnospiraceae bacterium | reverse complement strand
TCTGCTTAGAAACCTCCAGCCGAAAAAAGCGCACGGAAAACCGGGACAGGCAGTTGCGCTGCTGCGGGCCACTAAAAAAAACCACGTACGGGCGTCCGTCTCCCAACACAACATTCAGGCTGAATTGTTACAATCTCTAAAATACCTCTAAAAATTTTCGTCGGATTTAGAGGTTGTTTAGAGAATGGGTTGGTAGACTTTGTATGTGGGGGAAGGGTATGGCTTCAAAAGATTTCCGGCGCAATGGGTTGCCGGAATAAAATGTTGGGACAATTTGGAAAATAAAAAAGGAAGGGTGTTTTTGCAATGAGGAAAAAGCGGATGGTTTCGGTGCGGAGGAAAAGGTTATTTGGGCTGTTTACGGCGGTTGTTTTACTGGTCGGTATGATGGGGAACATGGGCTGCGGTACGGGGGACGCATCGGCGGGGATACAGCCGGAGACCGCAGGGGCAAGGCCGGATGGCGGTGAGCAGGCGGATAAGGGAAAAAACGGGGAAGATGCGGCTAAGACGGGGGAATCGGAACCGGAAAACGGTGGGAAGGTGATGGGACGCTATGTGGAAACCATGAACGAATCCATGGTGGATTTTGCGGGAAACGGCTCTAAGATGGTGCGGCTTTCGGATGGGAGCCTGATGCTGTTTGACCCAAGGAGCGGGAAATGGGTGTCCAAGGATAACGGCGCTACGTGGGAACCGGAGTCTTTGGCATGGTTTACGGAAATGAGGGCGAGGGAAGATTATATTATGGATATTGCGGTTTCCGTGGACGGTACGGTGGGCATTATTTACTGTGAAAAAGGGAGCGGCGGGGAGACGGGAGATGACGGAAACGGCACGGACGCGCAAACAGGGGACGGTGCGGACGGGGAAGAAGCCGGGACGGTATTGGCGGAAACCGGTGATTCGCGTGAGTCGGCGCTCCATCCGAAATACCGGGTCGTTTCGGCGGATAACGAAGTGACGGAATTTGAAGTGCCGGAGGAACTGCCGGGGCATCTGTGGCATTTGGCTTTTTCCGGGGATGGCAGGCTGTTCGGTTCGGCAATGGGCGGGAACGTGTATGAGATAGACTGGAAACAGGGGGAGCGGAAGCTCGTGACGCAGTGGAAGGACCTTCTGTACCATTTTGTGGTTTGGGGAGAACGTATCGTGGGAGTCAGCGGTTCCGGTGTGGGAATTTATGATATGGAAAAGGGGGAAATGACAGAGGATAAAGTGCTGAATGATTTTCTGGAAACCCAAATGGGGGATAAGATGCTGATTGCCACGGAAAATACGCTTCCCCTTATCGTGGTGCCGGAAGGGGATGATATCCTCTATCTTCTTTGCGAGAAAGGTATTTACCGGCATGTGCTGGGCGGCAATGTGGTGGAGCAGTTGGCGGACGGGGCGTTAAATTCCCTGGGTAATCCTTCCTATGGGCTGGGGGACGGCATGATGCTGGAGGGCTATGGTTTTTTGGTGCTTTTTACCAACGGCGCTTTTGCGGATTATGTTTATGACCCGGATATGCCTGCCACCCCGGATATACGCCTGAAAGTGTACAGTTTAAAGGAAGACATGAAGTTAAAATCGGCGATTGCCGGCTATCAGGCAAAGCACCCGGAGGTTTATATCCGCTATGAAATCGGAATGGACGGGAACGGCTCCGCCACAAGGGATGACGCATTGAAAAAGCTGAATATGGAAATCGCGGCGGGAAACGGACCGGATTTCTTCCTGTTAGACGACATGCCCATGGATTCTTATGTGGAGAAGGGGGTATTGGCGGATTTAACGCCGTATTTGGAGCAAATGGACGGGGAGAAGTATTTCCGGAATATTTTACGGGCGTTTGAATCGGAAACGGACGGAAAAGTGTATGCGGTGCCGGGAAAATTCGTGCTTCCGCTGGCAGGCGGCAGGAAAGGGGATGTGGAACGGATGACGGACTTATCCGCCATTGCGGAATTGGCAGAACAGTACCGGTCAGAAAAACCGGAAGGCGGTATCCTTGGCTGGACGCGGGAAAGGGATATGTTAAAACAGTTTCTTTGGGTCTGCGCACCGGCCTGGACGGCGGAAGACGGTAGTGTGGATGCGGCGAAGCTGGAAGAATTTTATGTACAGATGAAAAGGATATGGGAAAATGAGGAAGAAGGCATTACCGACCGGATGCGCATGGAGACAGAGGATTTTTACAAGACGCTGGAAAGCGAAGGAAGGACGGAGGAGGAGATGGATTTGTACCGCGTGAACCATATTTCCTGGGTGGGAGACCAGTACATGCTGGGGGAGCAGGAATTTTTCCTGGGAGGCGTGGAAAGTCCCGCCACATTCGACCTTGCGGTTTCTTATTTCCATTTGAAGGAACGCTCGGATGGGGATTTTGCATCTTACGGGGGTCAGGTATCCGGTGTTTTTGTCCCGCAGTCCATCGCGGCAATCAGCCAGACCTCGGAGCATCCGGAGATAGCCGCCGGACTGCTGGAAACCCTGCTGGACGAAAGCAGTTGGAACGGGCTGTCGCCGAATAAGGAAATGCTGCAAAAGCAGTTGGTAAAAAACGCCACGCCGGACGGCGGCAGTTATGCTTCCATAGGAGGCGCGCGGGAAGACGGAACCATGGTCTCCATGGAGTTGTATCCGTCCTCGGAGGAAGAAATCGGCAGGCTGCTTGAAATGATAGAGCGGGCAAACGTTCCTTATGTAAAAAACCGCGTATTGGAAGAAGCGGTCCTGCAAACGGGGGAAGCGGTCCTGGAAGGCAAAATAACCGCGAAAGAGGGCGTGCAGGAGGTATTGAAGCAGGTATCGCTTTCTATGGCGGAATAGGAAATGGGAGGAAACGGAATGTGTCGGAAAAGAACGGTCGGGAAAAGGCTTTTTGTATTAGGGATGATTGGAATACTGGCTG
>CANTGP010000441.1 GCA_947653315.1 uncultured Lachnospiraceae bacterium | reverse complement strand
GGGACAGGATTACGGTAATTAATAACGGATTAAACGATGTGGCGTATGCGGACGCGGAAGAAAAGCAAACGGATTTGGCGGCGGAAAAGGGGGGGCATACCGGAAAAAGCAAACGCTTCGGAAGCCTGTGGAAGAAAAGGGGGAAAAATGCCGGACAGCCGGATTATATTGCCGCCATGACATCGGGGCTGCCCCATAAGAATGCGGAAGGGATTTTAAGGGCCTATGAGGCATACCGTAAAAAGACCGAACATCCGCTGGATTTGGTAGTGTTCGGGATTGCGGATACTTCCGCATGGAAGGGCATGGGCAAAGAAGCGGCATCGCATGTGCGGTGTTATAAGTTTTTCGAAAAATTTGAGGACATGTGCCGGATGGCGGCAGGGGCAAAAGCGTATTTGTTTTTGTCCTATGTGGAGGGATTTGGTTTTCCCCCTTTGGAGGCCATGCAGCTCGGCGTTCCCGTAGTCTGCTCCAATGCGAGCTCGCTGCCCGAAGTGGTGGCGGACGCGGGACTTTTGGTAGCGCCGGAAGATTACGGGGCTGCGGCGGATGCGCTGGTGCGCGTGACGGAAGATGAGGGGCTGCGGGAAGAACTGGTGCGGAAAGGTTATGAAAATATCCGGCGTTTTTCCTGGGAAAGCCGGACGGATTTGTATTGGAAGGAATTATTCAGGTGAGCAGGTTATTGGTATATGACACATCGAATTTCATGGATTTTCCCATAGGGGGGCAGTTGACCAGCATCGGCAATTTCCTGCGCTTCCTTTGTGAGGAACATCCGGCGCGGGCGCAGAAAATCATGCTGGTGGGCGTCACGCTGGATGCGGGGGAAATCGGCAGGATAAAGAAGCTGCGGCTTTACGGAACGGAAATCAATTTCCTTCCGGTGGCGGCGGCGGAGCGGGATTTAGGGAATACCAAAAAGTCCCTGCGGCTCCGGTTCGCGAAGGGGCTGTTACACTACGGGAAGCTGCTGCATATCAGGAAAAAGGACTGTAATTATATCCATACGCCGGAAGCATACGGTGTGGTGAAGCTGCTTTGCATGGGCGCCCATTGCGTTATTTTTTCCCACGGCAGTTACTTTAACATGGAGCGTGGCTTTCGCTTTTTCCAAAAAAACGTACTTGTTAAAAAGGGGTTCATGGCGTATTTAAAATGGATTCTGCGGGATGCGGACTGCATCCTGCTGCTGGACAAGGACAGCCTGCGGGATTACCGGCCGTACAATCCGAATCTGGTGCAGGTTGGGAATTCTATTGTCTGTCCGGATATTCCGGGAGGAAGGCGGGAACCGAACGGCGGCAGAATCAGGGAAATCCTGTTCGTGGGACGGCTTTCCAAAGATAAGCGGGTGGAGCCCATCATTCAGGCAGTGCTTGGAATGGACGGGGAGGCATCCGCCGATGGAAGCGGGGAAGCGGGGGAAGGCGCCGGAGCGGAAGAAGACCGTTCCATTCATTTAACGGTAGTGGGAGACGGGGAGGAATACCGCAGCCTAATCCGGTATGAAGGGGAACGGGTGCATTTTACGGGCGCGGTGCCGCCGGAGGAAGTGAAGCAGTATATGCGGCAGGCGGATTTGCTGGTGATGAATTCCGCATTTGAGGGAGTGCCCATGACGATATTGGAAGCCATCAGCCACGCCCTTCCGGTGGTCAGCACCAATGTGGGAGGCATCGGGGAAGTGCTGCATTTCGGGCAGGATTCGGAGGAAACGGACGGTACGGCGGAGGGAATACGGGCTGCGGTACGGCGGATTGGGGATGCTTACGGAACCTATTCCCGGAATGCCTACGAAAATTCCAAGGCGTACGATTACCGGACGGTGAACCGGAAAGTATACCAAATGTTGTGCAATTACTGGCGGGAGGGATGATTTGTGGAAACGGAAGGAAAAACCATCAGTGTCATTGTGCCGGTTTATAAGACGGAGGCGTATTTAAAACGCTGTGTGGACAGTTTGCGCAGTCAGGAATATGAAGGGCTTGAGATTATTTTGGTGGACGACGGTTCGCCGGACGGCTGTCCTGCCCTGTGTGACGCTTATGCAAAAGAGGACGGGCGTATCCGGGTGGTGCACAAGGAGAACGGCGGGTTGGTAAGCGCATGGCAGGCGGGAGTGAAGGCAAGCCGCGGGGCATATCTTGGGTTTGTGGACAGCGACGACTGGGTGGAGACGGATATGCTGACGCATATGGCGGCATGGCTTTCCGGCAGTAGGGAAGAAATTGTCTGCTGTAATTTTGTCATAAACCGTCCGAACGGGGCGACAAACCATTACCATGGGCTGGCGGCGGGGATTTATGAAGGCGCACGGTTGGAGGGGGAAATCAAGGACAACCTGTTGGGGCATGAAAACCGCCGGATTTCCATGTCGCGCTGCATGAAGCTGTTTTCCAGGCAGTTAATAGAAGAAAACATGAAATACTGCGATCTTCGCGTGACCATGGGGGAGGATGTGAACATAACGCTGCCGGCATTGTTGGACTGCCGGAGGGTGGTGGTAATGAAGGATGCGCTGTATTACCATTATTTTTACCGTGACGCTTCCATGGTGCACCGGTATGATGCCGGCATGTATGGGGGAATCCGTGCGCTATACCGTACCGTGAAGGAAATATACCGGGTAAAGGGACGGGAAAGCGGGAAGCGTCAGGCGGACAGGGAGTATGTGTACCTGCTGCTTTTGGCAATAAAAAACGAAATCCGCAGCGGCGCGGCGGGTTTCGGGAAGCGGACCAGGCAGATTTGCAAAGAGAAAGGGAACTGCCGCATTGTGGCGGAGAATCCGGTGCCGGTTTCGGACAAAGCGAACCGGATGCTCTATTTTGTATTAAGGCATCCGTCATGGGCGGCGGTGATGGCGGTCCGGGCGTTTTTTTGGATCTATGACCA
>CANTGP010000440.1 GCA_947653315.1 uncultured Lachnospiraceae bacterium | reverse complement strand
GATACTGAAGGAGGAGGGATGCGGAACCGACTGTTCTTCCCTGACAGAACTGATGATGTCCGACGCCTGCGGCTTTTGCGGAACGGAGATTATGTTTTCGTCCAACGACACGCCGCCGGAGGAGTTTCAGCTTGCCCACGATCTGGGAGCCATCATCAATCTGGATGATTTTACCCATATCCGGTGCCTGGAGGAGACTCTGGGGAAGCTTCCGGAAACCATCTGCTGCCGGTACAATCCGGGCGGCGTCTTTAAGATCAGCAACGATATCATGGACAACCCCGGGGACGCCAAGTACGGAATGACCACGGAGCAGCTGTTTGAGGCATTTAAAGTGCTCAAGGCCAAAGGGGTAAAATATTTTGGTATTCACGCGTTTCTGGCCAGCAATACGGTGACCAATGAATACTATCCTATGTTGGCAAAGGTACTGTTCGAAGTGGCTGTGAAGCTTCAGCGTGAGACAGGAGCTGATATTCGGTTTATCAATCTGTCCGGCGGAATCGGGATTCCCTACAGTCCGGACCAGGAGCCCAATGATATCATGGCCATCGGCGACGGGGTAAGAAAGGTGTATGAGGAGGTACTGGTGCCCGCCGGCATGGGGGATGTGGCGCTGTTTACGGAGCTGGGACGGTTTATGCTGGCCCCCTACGGGTGCCTGGTGACAAAGGCAATCCATGAAAAGCATACCCACAAGGAGTACGTGGGAGTGGACGCCTGTGCGGTGAATCTGATGCGGCCCGCCGTCTACGGGGCTTACCACCATATTACGGTGGCCGGAAAGGAGGACAAAGCCTGCAACCAGGTGTATGATGTGGTAGGGTCCCTGTGTGAGAATTGCGACAAGTTTGCCATCGACAGGAAGCTGCCCAGGATTGAGAAAGGGGATCTCCTGATAATTCACGATACGGGACAAATGGAACAAAGGAGGAATCCATGAAGACATGAAGACGGTAATATACACACAACGCGTGGAAATTGTAGAGGCTTATGGAGAAAGGAGGGACTGTGCGGATCAGCGGATTGCCTCTTTTATCCAAACATGCGGCTTTCTTCCGGTTCCACTGGCAAATGAAAGGGAACTGGCGGAGGAATATATCGAGGGCATCCGTCCTGCGGGAATTCTTTTAACAGGCGGCAACAGTCTTGGAAAATACGGGGGAAACGCACCGGAGCGTGATGCCATGGATCAGGCACTCATACAACTTGCCATGGAAAAATCCATACCGCTTTACGGTTTCTGCAGGGGGATGCAGTCCATTTTGGACTATTTTGGATGTGGACTGACAAATGTGGCAGGTCATGTGGCAGTACGGCATCCGGTATGCGGGGAGGGGGAAACTTATGAAGTGAACAGCTACCACAACCACGCGTGCATTTCTTTAAAGGAAGGCTGCGGGTTGAACGTGTTGGCGCAGGCAGATGACGGGGTAATCGAGGCGGTCTGCCATGGGGAACTGCCCATTGCGGCATCCATGTGGCATCCGGAGCGGGAAAAGCAGTTTCAGGAAAGGGATATAAACAGGATAAGGACATTATTTAACGGGAGTGGAAAAAATTATGGACAAAAATAGGTATTACGGATGCGGGAACCCGGAAGCCGTTAGTTATTTGGAATTTGGCTCCATTAATCTGGTAAAAGGTGAGAAAAAAATATGGAATTACTGGCAGGACCAAGAAGCGTATGATTTATATATGTTTGCAAGGTATGCAAGGGATTTATTCGCGTTCCGTAGGTTTTTTGGCGAAAAAGAGAAAACGGTGAAAAAACTCAATGAATATGTTCTGCGGTCGGCACACAATAAACTGATGGATTATCTGGTCAAATATGCAGGAATGCTTGCCGTGGAAGAAAAAGGAATGGTATGCGAGTGCGGAAGCTCCCTGTATGGCTGGATTGATGAGGCACTTGCCTGTGACGAGGTATACGGAGGGGGAAAAAACAGGAAGAAAATCAGAGAATTCCATTATATAGGAAGCGATATTTCCGAGTTGATGAATGAAGGCGCCGCAAATTTCCATGACGGTATCCATATGGATTTTTCCACAAAAGGAACAATTTCGGAAGTAGTAGGGGAAATAAAGGAACGGTTCGGAAGGAAACTGGCTCTTTTTTACGGATTAAGCGTGAGTGTGCGTTATGCCGTGAGGGGGGGGGTAAATGACATATTGAAGGCAGCAGAAGCATCGGAGCTTTCCATCTATAACAGGCTGAGTATGACATTTAATGCCGGAACGCTTGTATCCGTATATGGGACGGGAAAAAGCATCTACATAGTATCGCTGCCGGATTTGGTGGAATCTTTAAAGGAAAAAGGTTTTTATGCGAAATACTGTACGGCAAACATGCAGTATGACAGGGATGGCGAAAATACGGTGCGTGCATCCATTGCTATCTCGGCGGAACGGAATGTGGTGGAAACCTTTATAGCAGAATATGATGAATGTATCGATAAGAGCTTTGGCATCGACGGTGTGGAGAAAGGTGTATGGAAGGATTTGGGTGAATTGCTTATGGATGAAAAAACGAAAGGGGTAAACGGATGAAAGCATTGATTTTAGCTGCAGGACAGGGAACAAGGTTAAAAAAGTATACGGAAAATCTGCCAAAGGGAATGCTTTCCTTCATGGGGAAAACGGTGATTGAACGTCAGATAGGGATGTACCGGGAATGCGGCATCAAAGATATTATTGTTGTGCGCGGGTTTGCGGCAGACAAAATTCCTTATCAGGGCGTTACGTATTATACCAATAGGGATTATGCCAATACCAACATGGTAGAGTCGATGATGGCCGCAAAAAGTGAGTTTGACGACGACATAATCTTAAGCTATTCCGATATCCTGTTTGAAGAACATATGTTACGGGCAATGATGGGATCAACAGCGGATTTTGCCGTAGCGGTTGATG
>CANTGP010000439.1 GCA_947653315.1 uncultured Lachnospiraceae bacterium | reverse complement strand
GATTGGGATGGTGACAATAGCATGATAATTAAGAAGTTTCAGGGGAAGACCGAAAACGACGCTGTGGAAGCGGCGAAAAAGGAATTGGGCAGTAACGTCGTAATCATGAACGTCCGGAGCGTAAAGAGGAAAGGAATTCTCCGTTTCTTCTTATCCGAGACGGTAGAAGTTACGGCGGCGCTTGAGGAGGAAAACGAACGGTATGCCCCTGTCAGGAGTGAGGAGAAGCGGGAACCGGTGCTGCCTGCCGGAAGCATGGGGTATTCCCAGGCGAGGGAACCATACCAAAACCGGAAACTGGTGGTGGAGGATTTAAACGAGGAAAAGCGCGACAATGCTTTTTTGGAGGAAAAGTTAAATAACCTTCATTCCCTTTTGGAACAGCAGCTCCAAAAACCGGAGGAGGAGCGGGGGGAGGATGAGGAGGAAGCCCCTGCCAGCGAATTGGAGAAGTTCATGAAGCTGCTGTATAACACGATGCTCGATAATGAGGTGAGCGAAAAATATGCGAACCAGATTATTGATGAAATCGAAAAGAGCACAAAGCCAAACATTCCTTTTGACTATGCGCTTACGAACATTTACCAGAAAATGATTTTGAAATTCGGAAAACAGGAGGGGATTACGCCGCCGGAAAAAGGGCCGAAGATGATCTTTTTCATCGGTCCCACGGGTGTGGGCAAGACGACTACCATCGCGAAAATCGCTTCCAGGTATATTGTGGATGAAAAAAAGAAAGTGGCGCTCATAACGGCGGATACGTACCGGATTGCGGCGGCGGAGCAGCTTCGTACTTATGCCGGGATTTTGGAAGTGCCATTCCGCATTGTTTATTCGCCGGAAGAAATCGGTGAGGCATACAGGGACTTTATCGGGTATGATTATGTGTTCGTGGACACTTCGGGACACTCTTACCAGAACGAGGAACAGAAGGAGACGATGAAGGGTATCGTGCATTCCGTGGACGGGACGGCGGAAAAGGAGGTGTTTTTAGTCTTAAGCGCGACGACGAAGTACCGGGATTTGCTGAAAATCGTGGATGCTTACACGGAGGTGACGGACTACAAACTTATTTTTACCAAGCTGGATGAAACGAGTGCTTACGGCAATCTGCTTAATGTCAAGCTGTATACGGGCGCGGCGCTGTCCTACATTACCTGCGGGCAGAACGTACCGGATGATTTGGAAGATTTCAACCCCCAGAAGACCGTGAAGCAGTTGCTCGGAGGAAAGTAGGAGGAAGATACAGGTATGGATCAGGCTGAACAGTTAAGAAATCTTATAAAAGCCAACAGTCATCCACAAAGACCTTTGGCGCGTGTCATTACCGTGACAAGCGGGAAAGGCGGGGTCGGTAAGTCCAATACATCCATTAATCTTGCAATCCAGTTCCGGAAAATGGGGCAGAAAGTAATTATCCTGGATGCGGATTTCGGACTTGCAAACATCGAGATTATGTTCGGGGCTGTGCCGAAACATAATCTGAGCGATTTGATTTACCAGGGGAAGGATATCAGGGAAATCATTACATGGGGACCGATGGACGTGGGTTTCATTTCCGGCGGTTCGGGCATTACGGGACTGTCCAACCTGAATTTGGACCATTTAAGGACCATCATCCAAAGCCTATCGCAATTGGATGAAATGGCCGATACTATTATTGTGGATACCGGCGCGGGAATCGCCGATGCCGTGATGGAATTTCTGGTGGCAAGCAGTGAGGTGCTTCTTGTGACCACGCCGGAACCGACTTCCATTACGGATTCCTATTCCCTGTTAAAAGCGTTAAGCAGGCATCCGCAGTACCGTAAAGAGGAAACAAAGATTAAACTGGTGGCGAATAAGGTACATAGATCCGGGGACGGCGCGGTATTATATGAGAAGTTAAGCGCCGTGGCCGGAAAATATTTAAAGACCCCCATGGAATATTTGGGGGAAATACCGGAGGATGCGCAGCTTTTGAAGGCGGTTATGCAGCAGAAACCGGTATCCATGGAATATTCCCATGCGAAGTCGGCGCAGGCATACGAGAAGATTGCGGCGAAGCTCATAGATAAACCGGTAGAGGATAGTTATGACAGGAGAGGGATGGCATCCTTTTTTTCCCATATATTTAACATGAAAAGGTAGGAGTTTAGAGAATGGCAGAATTATTATCAAAATATGTGGTGCCGGGGAATAAGGTTGATATAAGGAGCATAAAGAGAAGGCTGAATCCGGAGCTGGAGCCGGAAATCAGGATGTATGAGACGCAGGTATACGATATTTTGTCGGGGGACAGGGTGGCGGTAGTGATGCCCATGGAGAAAACGAAACTCATCCTGCTTCCCATCGGGTCGGAACACGATTTGTTTTTCTATGCGGAGGGCGGTCTGTACCAGTGCAGGGCGAAAATTGTCGACAGGGACAAAAAAAACGGGAATTACCTGTTAATCATGGACCTCATCAGTAATTTGCGGAGGGAACAGAGGAGGCAGTATTACCGGTTCAGTTGTGCGCTTGAGATGCAGTCAAGGGCGCTGGAGTCGGAGGAGATACAGGCGGTGGAGGAAAGCGGGCTTACCGAAGAACAGATGGTGCCGAACCTGCCGTTAAAAAGAAGCATTATCGTGGATATCAGCGGCGGCGGGCTGCGGTTTATATCCAATTACCGGTATGAGGAGGGAAGCATCCTGCTTTGCCGGTACCAATTGGAGAAGAACGATGAGAGGAAGGAATATGAAGTACTCGGAAAAGTGCTCGCCGTAAACGGGATGGAGAACCGCCCCGGTTTTTATGAACACCGGGTACAGTATGTGAACATCGATAATGAAGTGAGGGAGGAAATCATTAAATTCATCTTCGAGGAAGAAAGAAGGAACCTGCAGAAAAAGGGAATTTTGGAAAAGATGAAAGGCGGGTTGATAGTCAGCTGCCAGGT
>CANTGP010000438.1 GCA_947653315.1 uncultured Lachnospiraceae bacterium | reverse complement strand
TTTATTCGTTGTCCCAAAACACTGGACAAATCCCTTTTTTCTCTTTATAATTCGTTATAACAGTTCAGAACTTCATAAGTCCGGTGCAATTTGCCGGATATCCATGGAACAGCAAAATCGTTCCGAAAATTCAAAAAAGCCGAGATGAAACCAAAAAAGAAAGGAGTGGTGTGTATTTTTGTTTTGCTGTTTGTAATTTTGGCAATCGCCGTAATTACGGATATGGTCTTTGGAAAAGTATATAACGGATGGATTTGCCTCGCGTTGGCAGCGGGATTGTCCTGTGCGTTTTGGAGGGGAGGAATGGGAAGGGAAGGACTGGCAGGGGCGCTGCTTTCCATGGCAGTTCCAATCATACTGCTCTATCCCCTCTTTCGGATAGGGGGCATAGGAGCGGGGGACATTAAACTTCTTTCGGCAGTCGGGTGCTTTCTGACCGTTAAGGAAACGGTGGCATGTCTGGTACTTTCTTTTTTTGCAGGCGCAGTCCTTTCGCTGCTTAAAATGGCGGCGGAGCGGAATTTTCTCCGCCGGATGCGTTATCTGCTGTCTTATGTCCATGCCGTGGCCGGAAGCGGCAAATGGAAACGTTATGGGCAGGAGGAAGGGGGAAAAATTCATTTTGCCCTTCCCATACTGCTCGGTGTGCTTTTGTACAAAGGAGGGATTCATTTTTGAAAAAAATTTTGGCGCTTTGCGACGGGGAGGAAAATTACCTGTACCATATGGCGGATTATTTGGAGCGTAAGGACACATTTCCTTTTGCGGTGTATTCCTTTACGGATACGCGGCAGTTACGGAAATTCATGGACTGCCATGAGGTGGAACTTTTGCTGATTGCGGAAAATGCTTACGACGGGGAGATGAAGGAACTGTTTCCGAAACATGTGGTAGTTTTAAACGAAAGCGGCAATGAAGTAGGGCATAACGTGGAAAACATCAACAAATACCAGTCTTCCGAAGAAATCGTAAGGGCAGTGGTAGGCAGTTATGCGGGAAGCGGCGTCGATATGCCGAAACGTCTGGCGACCGGCCACGGAATGAAAATCATTGGCAATTATACGCCGGTGGGGCGCTGTCTCCAAACGACATTTGCCCTGAGTATGGGGCAGATATTGGCGAAAGAGCACAAGACGCTTTACCTGAATTTCGAAAGTTATTCCGGTTTCGGGTATCTGTTGGAACGGGAGTTTACCACGGACCTTACCGATGTGCTCTATTATCTGAACTGTGAAAAGGACAAGCTGGCATACAAACTGGAAGGACTGGTACAGTCCATAAACGGCATGGATTATATACCGCCCGCGGCATCATACCGGGATTTGGGGGATATTACGGGAGAACAGTGGATTGGATTGTTTCACGAAATCGAAAGAATATCGGAATATGAATACCTGATTTTGGATTTGTCGGACCAGGTGCAGGGATTGTTTGAAGTACTGCGGGAATGCGGTCTGGTGTTCACCATGATGAAGGAAGACAAAATGGCGGAGGCAAAAATGCACCAGTACGAA
This sequence comes from uncultured Lachnospiraceae bacterium, assembly GCA_947653315.1. Lineage (GTDB taxonomy): Bacteria > Bacillota > Clostridia > Lachnospirales > Lachnospiraceae > Kineothrix. The sequence goes on along the minus strand of CANTGP010000438.1, from coordinate 1,413 downwards.
ACGTTGCTGCAATCCCTGGATTACGGCGACATTATGGCGAAGACCAGGAAATGGAAGCCGCCCCTGTTCCGCCGGATACCGCCGGGAATCGGGCAGCTTACCCACGGGGAAATGGCGGCGTGCGTAAAGAAAATGATAGAGGAGGAAGTCTATGGAAACCGCTTGGGGACAGGGGGAAAAGAGGATGCGGACGGGAATGGATGAATGCAGGCAGCGCTTAAAAGCCGTTATTTTGGAAAAACTGGATTTTTCAAGGGAGACGACGGACGGGGAAATCAAGGAAATGATAGACGGGCTGATTATCAGTGAGAGCAAGAAACAGCCGATTGCCCTTTCCGAAAGGAACCGTCTGCGGCAGGAATTGTTTTATTCCATAAGAAAGCTGGATATATTGCAGGAATTAATTGACGATTCCGGCGTGACGGAAATCATGGTCAACGGCACCGACGGGATTTTTATCGAACGGGAAGGGCGTGTGGGCGCTTACGGTATGGGGTTTGAATCAAGGGAAAAACTGGAGGACGTCATACAGCAGATTGCCGCCGGCTGCAACCGCACCGTGAACGAAGCGTCGCCCATTGTGGACGCCAGGCTGGAAAACGGTTCCCGCGTCAATGTGGTGCTGGCTCCGGTGGCGCTGAACGGACCGATTCTAACCATCCGCAGGTTCCCGGAGCATCCCATCGGAATGAAGGATTTGACGGCGATGGGCTCCCTGACGGAAGAAGCGGCGGCATTCCTTTCCTGCCTGGTGCGGGCAAAGTACAACATATTCATAAGCGGCGGCACCGGCTCCGGCAAGACCACATTCTTAAACGCCCTTTCCTCTTTTATTCCGCCGGACGAAAGAATCATCACCATTGAAGACAACGCGGAACTGCAGATTCAGGGCATTCCGAATTTGGTCAGAATGGAAACGCGCAATGCCAACGTGGAAGGCTGCAAACCCATTTCCATCCGCGATTTAATTAAAGCAAGCCTGCGTATGCGACCGGACCGGATTGTGGTGGGGGAAGTGCGCGGGAGCGAAGCCATCGATATGATGCAATGCCTGAATACCGGCCATGACGGCTCCATGTCCACCGGACATGCCAACAGTTGCACGGATATGCTTGGGAGGCTGGAAACCATGATCTTAATGGGAATGGATTTGCCGCTCATGGCAATCCGACAGCAGATTGCATCGGGACTTGACATTATCGTCCATTTGGGCAGACTGCGGGACAAAAGCAGACGGGTGTTGGAGATAGCGGAAATTTGCGGCTTTGCAGACGGCGTAATCCGGACGGAATCCCTTTATGCCTTTGAGGAGGAAGGGGAAGACGGCAAAGGAAGGGTCATGGGAGTCCTGAAGAAAAGGGGGGAATTAAAAAACCATGGAAAACTTAAAGCGGCAGGAATCAGTATATAAGC
>CANTGP010000437.1 GCA_947653315.1 uncultured Lachnospiraceae bacterium | reverse complement strand
TCCGGTTCAGTTCCGACACACTGTTTTCTATGCTGTCATTAATCCCGTCCAGTTTGCCTAACTGGTCTATCGCTTCCCCTAACTGTCCGAAGCTGTCATTCTGCACAATGTAGGCTGCTACTTCCTGGATTTCCTGCATGGAAAGGCTAATCTTACCAAAATGTGCGTCCAAACTGGCTTTTTTTGCTTCCACTGCTGCTTTTTTTACCGCAAGCGCCGTACCCCCGATAACCGCGGGAACACCCGTAATGGCCAAAATCGGCAGGGATGCCGCACTAAGGGAACTAAATGCCGTTGCCAGTGAATTTACCCACTGAATTACCCTGTAAGTAACGATTGCCGATCCTATCCCCGCAATCGTTGTTGCCAGCAGATCCGGATGTTCTGCGATCCATCCTCCCATGGCAAGAAAAGGCTCCGCAAAATATGCCGCCGCAGATGCTGCTTCCTTAAGAATCCGCACTGCCGTAGGAATCCCGTTTATAATATCCCCTGCCAAATCCCTGATTACATTGCTGCTGCTTATGTCTGCCGTAGCTTCGTGTACCAGCTCCGAAACCATATCTATACCGTCCCGTAACGGGTCATTGAACTGGTCATACATGGCAATCCCCATCTCCGTAAACCCGTTTTTCATGATTGCCAGTTTATTTTCCGTTGTGTCATACTTTTGCGCTGCCTTTTCACTGATTGCCGTATTTTCCTCCCATGCCCTGTTTGCCATTTCAATGGCATTTGGAAGGACATCACCTGCATTTGCCAAACTCAGCAGCGTATTGCTCAGCCTTACTTCCGTCAGACCCATTTCATCCAAAATGACAGTCGCCGACTTTCCATTTCTTTCCACATCATTCAGACCGGATATAAAAGCGGCTACTGCCGCAAGCCCGTCTTTCTGGAATGTCTCCTTAAATTCGCTTACTGACATTCCTGCAACCTTTGCATAATTTTTCAGGCTTTTATTTCCCGTTTCAACGGCAACCTGTACTTTCTTTATCATTTTGCTCATTGCAGATCCACCGGCATCCGCTTCTATCCCCACACTGGATATTGCTGTTGCAGTTGCCATAATCTGCGCCTCCGAAAAACCTGCAAGTTCTCCGGCTGATGCAAGTCTTGTTGCCATATCCACAATGACGGACTCTGTCGTTGCCGCGTTATTGCCAAGTTCCACAATCGTGGAACCCAGCCGTTCATAGTTATCCGCACTCATGCCCGTAATGTTTGCAAACTTTGCCAGTGCAGTTGCCGCTTCCTCGGAAGAAAGGTCATTTGCCACATTTCCCAGATCCACCATGGTGCGTGTGAATGCAAGCAGGTTTTTCTTCTCTATTCCCAACTGGCCGGCCGCTTCTGCAACCGCTGAAATCTCAATTCCGGATGCCGGGATTTCCCTTGTCATTCTTATAATTTCCTCTCGCATTTGGCCGTATTCCTCTGCCGTGGCGCTCGTTGTCTTTTTTACTCCCGCAAATGCCGTTTCAAATCCCATTCCTGCCTGTGCCGCTGCCGTTCCTATCCCCATAATTGTGGCGGCGGCGGCAGTGGCGGCGGCGGCAACTGCCGTAAACACTTTCTTTCCCGTCTGTTCCAATCCGGTAAAAAACGGTTCCGTTTCCTTTAGGCCATCCCGGAACGTGCCTTTGGTTGCCGATGAAGCATTGGCAGCTTCCCTCGCAATCTTATTAATTTCCTTGCGCGTGAGATCCGTGCAGTTATACAGGGATTTTTCCATTTCACCTGCTATTTTAATTGCCATACGGTACTCACTGCCTGTTTTTCCTGCCATTTTCCGCTTTCTCCTTCATGAGGTTATATATTTCCCCTGCAATCTCCACTGTTTCCAAAAAGGGCAGGCTGTAAAAAAAATCCAGCCCTCCCCCTGTCCTCATGGATAGTATTAGCAGTATCCTGCGGATTTCCCCAATATCCTCCGGTGCCATTCCTAAGATAGTAAAAAATAATTTACCCGTGTCTTTACTTTCATGGAGTCTTTCATTGACAGCCCATGGAAAAATTCCAAAGGCATCCCCGTTGCCTGCATCGCCGCAAAAAATGCAAATTCCATGGTAAATTCCGGTGAAGCATCCATATTTCCCCGGCGCTTCATCATCCGGTTGATGGCCAGCATATCGGCACCCGTCAGATTTTCCACTGCGCTAAGGTCAATCTCCGTAATTTCCTTTCCGTCCAATTTGTAGGGCTTTGACAGCTTTACTGTCATGTATCCGGAACTGTCCATTTCTTCCGTTTCCCCTGTTTCCTGATCCGTTAATTCTTTTAATTCCTTTTCCATATCCGTTTTTCTTCCTCCCGTCTATTTTTCTGCATATGAAAAGACGCCTGTTTCCAGGCGTCTTCCGTCCTTTCCCGTCAGCAGTATTTCCGCATTTCCTCCATGATATCTTTTCCCCCAACGCGGTACACGGAGTTAAGTTTGTCCAGTTCCAACTGCGTTTCCCCGTCAATTTCTATCAAAATATAATGCAGTTCGAGTGTAATGGATGCATTCATAAGCCCGCCCTGTTTCAGGACCCCCGGCTTGAAGGATTTCAGTTTGCCCCGCACTGCAACACGCAATCCCCTGTACCCTGCACTCCCTTCTTTCCTGTTTAAATTCTGCTGGGATGCGCGCAGGTTCAGGTCAATCACTTCCAAAGGGTCCGCGAAAGAAAAAATATCATTATCCAGATTCAGGAAGGGAATCTCCATCTCCTGGCTGTCAAAGTGCCCCATCACTGCCTCCTGTATCTTACCGAGCAGCCCGGAACCTGACATTTCTTCCGTTATCGCCGTAAAATCCGGAAGTGTGATCTCTGAAGAAAGTCCGATAAGCCCCTTCCCTTTATGGTACACATTGTATGTGTTTGTTACCGTTGGCAGTATGTATCCGTTTGATGCTTTCAGGCTCATGAATTTCCACCTCCGTAAT
>CANTGP010000436.1 GCA_947653315.1 uncultured Lachnospiraceae bacterium | reverse complement strand
ACTTACTTCATTACCACTTACTTTTTCCACTTACTTCATTACCACTCATTTTCATACCGGCTGTTTTCACTCTTATTCCCCGGTTTACCTTCTTTCACCCTCACCGCCTTCCGGGAAAACTTCCTCCTTGCTTTTGGGAATCACCTTCCCTTCGTTTACTTCAAAAATCAAATCCGCATTGCGGATGGTCGAAAGCCTGTGAGCGATAATCAGCATCGTTTTCTCCCCCCGGAGCTTCTCCACGGCTTCCATCACTGCCGTTTCCGTCTCCGTATCCAACGCGGAAGTCGCTTCATCCAGCACGAGCACCTCCGGGTCATGGTACAGCGCCCTCGCGATACCGATTCTCTGCCTCTGTCCCCCGGAAAGGCGGATTCCACGGTCCCCCACATAAGTATCCATGCCTTCCGGCAGACTGTCGATAAACTCCGCAATCTGTGCCTTCTCCGCTGCCAGCGCAAGCGCCTTTTCGTCGATTTCATCTTCCCGGATGCCGAAAGCAATGTTATTGCGAATCGTATCGTCCGATAAATAAATCACCTGTGGGATATATCCGATCTGCCTGTGCCAAGTAGCAATATTCTTATAAATATTCAAATCATCCGCATAAATCTTTCCCCTTTGGGGCGGCAAAAGCCCCAGCACCACATCAATAAACGTGGTTTTCCCTGCGCCGGATGCCCCGATGAAAGCCACCGTATTCCCCCTTGGCAGAAAGCAGCCCACATCGTCCAGGATAGGCTTATCCATGTTGGGATAATGGTAGGATACATGCTTCACCAAAATCCCCCGCTCCATTTTCCACGAAAGATCCGCCCCCGTCTCCTGCCTGTCAAGCAGCTCCTTATGTTCCTCAATTTCCCGCAAATCCTTATAAATCAGCTCCACAGAAGGCGTGGCATACAAAATGTTATTCACATGGTCGTTAATACGCCCCACAGAAGGCAGCAGTCGGAATGCAGCCACGGCAAACACCGCGAGCTGGGGAATAAATTCGGTAATGTTTTTCTGCCCGAACAGCATCTTAATGATGACCGCGGCAAGCAGCCCCGTCATGCAGACCGTTTCCACCACGTATTTGGGCATCGCGGAAATCAAACGGTTGTTTTTCAGTCCCTTTGTCAGTTTCGCATAAAATTCCTCATAAGAATCGGTAAAGAACTTCTCCCGCTCCAGCACCTTGATTTCTTTTATGCCCCCTAAGGACTGGTTAATCCACTGGAACAGCTTTGCCTTGTAATACTGGTTGTCCCTTCCGATTTTCCTCGAATACTTCCTTGTAATGTACGTAAACCCGCCCACACACAGAACCAAAAGCCCCAGCACGATTGCCGTTATGGACTGGCTGACAATGTACAGGTAAACGCCGATAACCCCGCACACGGCAAACTCCGCAACCAACTCTAAAGAGTGGATGAGAAACTGGGTAAACTGCGTCACATCTTCCTGCATACTCCGCTGCAGTTCCGCCACGTTTTTACTCAAATGAAAGGAATACGGCTCCGCCATATACGTCCGCAGCAGTCTGGTGGAAATCCGTTTCTGCGTGCTATAACAGAATTTTATAATACTGTTCTGCATCACGGCAAGGAAAATATTCTTAAAAATATAGATAAAAATAATCACGCCCGCAATGCATGAGAGGAATCCTTCCACCGTCCCGAATCCCCCCCACCCGTAAAAGAAGGCGAGGATTTCATTCTCCCGGATTTGTTCCGGCTCCATAATAATGTTGATAAAGGGCATAAAAATCGTTACGCCCATCAACTCCAGCACACTCCCTATCATCATCATGATCATAAGCAGAACCAAACGGACTTTATCGCGTTTGGAGAAAATATAATTTAACTTATTCAGCATCTTTTTTCCCTTTCACCGTATGCTTTTTCCTTATTTCCGACATCCGGCAAGCACCTCTTTTATGGCGCCAATCCATACGCCGCTGACGGTTTCTTCCGAATACTCCTCTCGGATTCCCGCCGCCCTGCGGGACAGCTCCGACGCAAACGCCGTATCCGATGCCAAACGCTCCATCGCCCCGGCAAACGCCGCCTCGTCGCCTACGGGGGTCAATATCCCACGCCTGCCGGAATCCATGCACATCCTGGAACCGCCGATGGGACAGTCCGTGGAGATACAGGGCATCCCCATCGCCATGGCTTCCAACAGGGAATTGGACATTCCCTCATAGTCCGAAGACAGGACATACATTCCCATTCCCCGGATTCTTTCCGGCACATCCGGGGCAAACCCCTCAAAAACCACGGCATCCCGGATTCCCAAATCGCCCGCCAGACGTTCCAACTCCTCCCGCATCCCGCCCCTGCCAAAGATATGCAGACGGTATGTTACGAATTTTTGACGGAATGCGGCAAACGCCCGCAGCAGCATCCCGTAATTCTTCTGCGGTTCCAGTCTCCCCACCGCGGCGATTTCCTCCGTCCGCTCCCCCGCATACACTGCCGGAAGGGTTCCGGACACCGGATTGGGAATCACCATCCCCTTTTTCCTTATGTAAGCCGGAAAACAATCCATGGCATCCTCCGTTTGGAAAACCAGCCGGTCCGCCCTGGCATATACGAGATTGCGCAGCCTTTTATGGGGACATATTGCCGGATCGTTTCTTTCCGAAATCACCATCTTGTGCCCCAAAAACAGCGATGCCGCCACCGCAAAAAAGCTGGTTCCCGGACCGAAGGAAATGATGACCGCATCCCGGTTCGCCTTAAAATATTCCCGCATCCTGCGGATACGCCGCAAACGCAGCCGCATACTGCCGCCGGATGTTCCGCCGATGCTTACTAAATGAATCCGGCCGTCCAGCGGATACGCTACCGTATCGCCTGCCGTCATCATTACCGCCACGTCAATGCCCTTTTGCACAAACCGGTTGGCAAGTATGGAAATCACCCGCTCCGCCCCGCCGCCTGCCA
>CANTGP010000435.1 GCA_947653315.1 uncultured Lachnospiraceae bacterium | reverse complement strand
CGGCCACTAAAAAAACCCACGCACGGGCGTCCGCCCCCAAACACAACATTCAGGCCAAACTGTTACCAACCGTTAAGAAATATTTCCCATTCCGGTATCTTAAAAAAGAAAAATATGGTATCATGAAAAAGATAAAACACAAAAATGCGAGGAAAACAAAATGAGCGAAATGAAAGAAATGAAAGAAAAAATGCATACCGGTGAGCTCTACCTTCCCGGCGATGAGGATATCATCAAAGAGCAGGTCGTCTATCAGGACCTTCTGTGCGACTATAACCTGACCAAACCGTCGGAAACGGAAAAAAGAGCGGAAATGCTGAAAAAAATGCTGGGCGACTGCGGCGAAGGCGTCTATATCGAAGCCCCCTTCTATGCCAATTTCGGCGGCCACCACTGCCATTTCGGCAAGATGGTCTATGCCAATTACCATTTAACCTGCGTGGACGATACCCATATTTACATCGGGGATTACACGATGATCGGTCCCAACGTGACCATCGCCACCGCCGGACACCCCATCCTGCCAAAACTGCGCGAGCAGGTTTACCAATACAACATGCCTGTCCATATCGGTAGGAACTGCTGGCTCGGCGCAGGGGCAATCATCATGCCCGGCGTCACCATCGGGGATAACACCGTCATCGGCGCCGGAAGCATCGTTACAAAGGATATTCCCGCAAATGTGGTGGCAGTGGGCAATCCATGCCGGGTCATGCGCCCGATCGGCGAGCAGGACAGAAAGTATTATTTTAAGGACAGGGAAATCCCTCCGGAGAACCGGGATTAACACACCCCAAAAACAACTCCCGTCAAAAGGAATTTCAGCAGGACTTTGTATATTTGCATGCAGGAAACCCGGAGCATCCCAGGAATTTCCCGTATTTGCCCGTTTTTTCCGCTAACGGTTTTCCGCATTTCGGACAAATTTCCCGCTTGGAATCCGATAGCATATCATCCAACTCTGCCGCTTTTATCATATAGTCTGTACAGTCCCGTGCCACTTTCACCGGTTTACAAGTCCATACCGTCCTGTCACCGATGGGATAAAAGCGGTATTTCGCCCTCGTTGCGGCAACGTTTACAATGTTTTTATTTACCCAGTTTACGGCTCCCGCCGCATTCTTATCACATCCTAACAGAAAAATAACTTCGTCCGTCCCCTGCCCCTGAAACGTATGCACCGTTCCTACGTTATTGTCTTCCAGCCATGCCTTCACCCTGGGCTCTTTTTTGTACAGGTCCGAATTTCTAATCATATCCGTCATGCCTTTCTTCACGGAAGTAAAAGGCGTAATAATAAACAGCTTCGGAATGGGACTTTTATCTTTTTTAAATTTTTCTTCCAGCAATTTCAGGACCACTTCACCCTGCGCTTTTACAAAATGATCTTTTGCACCCGGATTCTCGCTCCCGGAAACATCAATCCAGCAGCTTTTTCCCAACAGAAAGGTTGCCTCCCTGTCCGCTTTCGGGGCTGCCGTCTGCTGCCGCATCGTCCCGTCATAAGACAGCAGATTGGAAATGAAATACATCGGATCCACACACCGCCTATGTACCACTAACGGGCATCCCACCCACTCTTTCTCCCCTTCCCCGCCAAGGAAAGTTCCGTACGGATTCACGTAATCCGCAAACCCCTGCACGGATAACTTTTTATCCTTATAACCGGACAAAATTTTCGAAGCAAATAATTGTTTAATCATATCCGTCTCGGCGGTTACCACCGGTTCAATCTGCTTTGGGTCCCCGACGATAACGGCCTTACGGCACCGGAGCATTGCGCCTAAAGCCACCTGCGGCTCCGCCTGTCCGGCTTCATCCACAATCAGCGTACCAAGGACTCCGCTTTCCTCGATATCGCCCAAACAGGTCTGTGCCGATGCGAAGGTGGTTGAAATAACCGGAGTCAGCAAAAACAGGGATTGGAGCAAATACGGCATGGCCGCTTTCCGGTCGGCTTCCTGCATCCTTTCACTGCATTCTTCATACAGATTCCACGCAATCATCAAATTAATGATATTGTGTCTCATGCATTTTGAGGAAATGACAAACTCCTTATGGAGCTTACACGCGGAAAGAAACAGTTTTTCCCGCTCCCTGTTATATTGTGCGGTAAACCATGGATTTGTAACCTGCGCCTTTGTCCCCTGCTCCTTATCCGCAGACCTGTATTTCCCCATAAAATCCCGGTCAACAGGGGTCATTTTCCTATCTCCCCGCCTATGCCGTTCCAGCAGGCTTTCATACTCCTGTAAGCGCCAAAAACCCTCCAGCTTTTTTTGGGCATCCGCCAATGATTGTTCCAACCCTTTGATGTTTTCCTTAGCCCCGGCAATCAGCCCGTCTCTCGTGGATGTATTCTTCCTCCGGGAAAAGAATCCCCTAGGCCTTGATTCCTCTAGCTGCATGACTTCCCGTTGTTCCGCTTTTAACTTCCCTGTCAAACGTTGTATTTCGTCCTCCAGTTCACGGATTGCATCCGCCCGTTCCCCTGCCGGTAAATCCTGCAGTTGTGCGGGAACCAAGCCTCCCGCCCTGCACAACCGGCCAAGTTCTTCTTTCAGTTCCATAACCAACTCATATTGCCGCAGGAACATTTCCCTCTGTTTCACATATCTTTGCTTATGGAGCGCCCGCGTGTCCTTTGATTGATACTCCTCCAAAAAAGGCTTTAATACCGCATTGCAGTACTTTTTTATATTCGAACGCTTCCCGAACGGGGCGGACACCAATCCCCAGCAATCTTCCGCTTCCAAAAGTTTATTGGCATACCGCGTAAAGAAAATATCCTTTTCCTCCCGGCTTTTCCCGTACAAGGTAATCGTCTCGATATCTTCGGACTTATTAAGGTCAAACAAATCATGCACTTCGTCCAGCCCTTTTTTTACCCCTCCCTCGGATGAACTTTCCGATCCTCAATGACTTTCATGACTTCCTCAA
>CANTGP010000434.1 GCA_947653315.1 uncultured Lachnospiraceae bacterium | reverse complement strand
TTCAGTCCGAGGCGGCATGGATGCCGCTTGAGGGCGCCCGTAGCCTGTGAGGACCTATGCCATTCTGCTTAGAAACTCCCAGCCGGAAAAAGTGCACGGAAAACCGGGACAGGCAATCCCGCTGCCGCTGCCCCGCAAAAAAATTCCTCCCCTGCGTCCGCTTCCGAACATTTTTATTTTTTTCCGCTATTCATGCCGCAACGCCTCAATGGGGCTGAGTTTCGCCGCTTTCCTGGCCGGATAAATCCCGAAGAACAGTCCCACGGCCGAGGAGAACACCGTCGCCCCGATAATGGTGGAAATCTGTGTCCTTGCGGTAATGTTCGCAATGGAACATACCAGGTTACCTCCCATGATTCCCAATACGATGCCAATCAGACCGCCCAGCATGGTAATAATTGCCGCCTCCGCCAAGAATTGGAGAAGTATGGAGCCGGTCCTTGCCCCCAGCGATTTGCGGATACCGATTTCCCTCGTCCGCTCGGTGACGGATACCAGCATGATATTCATGACGCCGATGCCGCCTACCAGCAGGGATATGGCTGCCACAAAGGAAATAAACAATGTAAGGATGCCTAAAATACTGTCAAACTGTGCGGACATGTCCGAAATACTCTGTACCATAATCTGTCCCTCGCCCCGCACGTCATATTTATTTTCCAGTAAGGCAATGGCTTTCTGTGCCACTTCCGTACAATATTCCGAAGCCTCTGCAAAGACCAAAAGATCGCTGAATTCTTCCACATAATAATAGTAAGCATCCGCCATGGATGTATATGGCATTTCCACGGTAATCCGCGTACTCATTGAAGTATTTACAAGCGTACCGGCACTGTCCTCACGGATTCCCACAATCGTCACGTCATTGGAAATCCCGTAAATGGACAGTTCAAAGCCCATGCCCACCACATCCGTAGTCCCGAACAAACTGATGGCATTGCTCTCGGATATGACACACACACGTTTGCTGCCTTCCACGTCCTCTTTTGTAAAATACCTTCCTTTCACAATCGGTCCGCCGTTGCCGGAATAATACTGCAGCGCCTCCGTACCGCCAAGCGCCTGCGCTTCATAATTTCCCTTCGCGCCGTTTGCCTGACCCCAGCCGCCAATCAGGGGCGTAACCCCTTTTACATGTTCTACCCTTGTTTGAATCAGGTCAAAATCATCCGGGCTAAAACGCATGGTCACATCGTCCAATGTGGTATCCAGCATCAACTCGATCAGTCCGCTTCCCATGCTCTCCAGTTCATCGTTAATCTGTCCCCTGACGCCGTTACCGATTGCCATAACCATAATCACCGAGGCAATACCGATGATAATCCCCAGCATGGTAAGGACGGAACGCCCTTTGTTGCTTTTTATGTTCATCAGGGCAATTTTAATATATTCCCAAATCTGCGCCATAATATCCTCCATTCTTGCTCAGCCCGCAAATTTGGGCGCAAGCACAAATTTGCCTGTGAAAAATTTATTTTTCACAGTAATACCCCCGTTACTGCTGCGCAACAGCCGTAACTGCCATGCCCTCGGAGATACCGCTTGTTACGTCCGTTAAAATCTGGTCGCCTTCGTTCAATCCTTCCGTAATTTCCACATCCACGGCGGAGGATATTCCCGTCTGTACCGGCTTTTTCACTACAATTCCGTTTTCCACGGCATACACGAAACTGCCTTCCATATCGGTATTCACGGCGCTGAACGGCACAAGGAGCGCCCCTTCGGATTTTGACGTACTAATCGAAACCTTGGCTTCCACGCCGAGGAAAATATTCTCGTCCGGGTTTATAATCTTAATATCCGTATTTACCACGGCGGCGCCGCTGTTATTTTTCGTTGCCATACGGTCAATTTTCGCAACCTCACCTTCATAAGTAAAGCCCCCGATGGTAACGACCGCTTTTTGTCCGATTTTTATTTTTTCCAAATCATACTTGGAAACGGTAATGGTTACTTTCACGTTATCCGTGCTTTCCAGTTTGAACAACTGCTCACCTACGGCGGGTGTCTTTCCTTCCACCGCATTCATTTCCGTCACGACGCCGTTAAAATCCGCCACGATACCGCTCTCGGATGCGATAATGGCATCCAGCGTTTCCTGGGAACTGATACTTTCCATCTCCGTTTTCGCTTCCAGTTCTTCCTTGCCGCCTGCGTTCATTTTCGTGCTTTCCGCGGAAGTTTTCTGGGATTTCATCTCGGACTTGTACTCTTTACAGTTGTTTAACATTTCGGTGTATTTCGTAATTTCTTCTTCCCAGGCACGGATTTCCTCATTGTTTGACTGCTCATAGGTATTGATTTGTACCAATTTCTGCAGGTTTTCATATTCATCGGTATCCGGCTGGTCCGCCCAGTCAATCAGGGATATCTGCAAAAGGGCGCCTTCATGGGCAAGGGCTGCTTTTTTGTCGTCCACCTGTCTTTGCAGATCCTTAATATAATTATCGATATCCGTAATCTGCTGTTCCAGCACCGCCAGGTTGACATTGGCTTCCCCCAAATCGCCAAGGCTTTCGTTATTTTTCTGGATGGAATTTTTATAGCTTCCTTCGTTCTGCTGCAGTTTTAACTCTGCGGTCCTTTTTTCATTGGCAAAATCCGTCTCGTCATATGTAAGGACAGCCTGCCCTTTGGAAGCGCTCTCCCCTACCGCCACATGAATGGTTCCCACCTGTATGCTGACCGGTGCAAAATAAGTCTTTACCTCATCCGATACCACGGTGCCGCTGGTATTTACCGTCTGCTCGATATCGCCCTTTGCCACCGGCATGGTATACACCACGGGCTTTGCGTTTGCCGCCGCAATGTTATTATAAATGATGAACAGTACAAAAACCGCCGCCACACCGCCGAAAATACTTCTCTTGATGATTTTCTTCTTCCGTCCCGGCTCCATGGGTGCCTTTTTCTGTTCTTTTTTCTGCACTTTTTGCTGTT
>CANTGP010000433.1 GCA_947653315.1 uncultured Lachnospiraceae bacterium | reverse complement strand
AATAAAATTATCAATTAACCTTGTCTTTCCGATATATACCGCTATGGCACAAAGTACCTCCCCGTTTTTTGCATCCTCCAGGTTTTCAATGGGCGTAATATCCGCAAAATCCACGATTTCCACATAATCAATTTTTGCCAGTTTTTCTTTCCCTATTTCCCCGGCAATGCACTCCTTGATCTTCTGGGCATCCTTCTCCCCGGCCTCCGCAAGCCTCCTTCCCGCCGCAAGGCTTCTGCTTAATACAAGCGCCGCCTGCCGTTCTTCCGTACTTAAATAAGTATTCCGGGAGCTTTTTGCCAATCCGTCCGGTTCACGGACGATGGGACAGCCCACGATTTCAATATCCATACTCAAATCCCTTACCATCTTCTTAATAACGGCAAGCTGCTGGGCATCCTTCTGTCCGAAATATGCCCTGTCCGCCGGTATGATATGGAACAGTTTGCACACTACGGTCTGCACACCCCTGAAATGGGTGGGACGGCTTTTTCCGCACAACTCCTTTGTCAATCCTTCCATATCCACATAGGAGGAGAAATCTTCCCCGTACATTTCCCGTGCATCCGGGTGGAATACCAAATCCACCCCCACACTTTCACAAAGCGCCGCATCTTTTTCCATATCCCTGGGATAACTGGCAAAATCTTCGTTCGGTCCGAACTGGATGGGATTGACGAATATGCTGACCGCTACCCGGTCGTTTTCCTTCCGCGCCGCTTCCATCAGACTCTTATGCCCCTCATGCAGATATCCCATGGTGGGAACGAAACCGACGCGAAGCCCCTGCCGTTTCCATTCTTTGACCTGCTCCCTTGTTTCCCTGATACTTTCCGAAATAATCATTTTTCCTGCTCCTTTTCCTGTCTTTCATACCCTCCGCATAATCTACCGGTCAACCGCCCGATGCGGGCAGTGTGGCATCAATACAGTTTATCCAGGATACTTTCATCCATCCGGAACGTATGCTCTTTGGCAGGAAACGTACCGTCCTGCACTTCCTTTTTGTAAGCGGCAAATCCCTTTTTCATCTCCGCACCCACGTTGGCAAACACTTTCACAAACTTCGGCGCCAAATCCGCATACATGCCAAGCATATCCTGGTACACCAATACCTGTCCGTCACATCCCGCACCCGCACCGATACCGATGGTCGGAATGGAAATCTTCTTTGTAATCAGCTCTGCCAGCGCTTCCGGCACACATTCCAGTACCACGGCAAAAGCTCCCGCCGCTTCCACTGCCTGCGCTTCTTCCAACAGTTTCCTCGCTGCTTCCTCCCCTTTCCCCTGCACCTTAAATCCGCCAAAAGCGTGAATGGACTGGGGCGTCAGCCCGATATGGGCGCAGACCGGAACGGATGCCTTTACGATTGCTTCAATTTGCGGGCATACTTCTTTCCCGCCCTCCAGCTTCACCGCCTGCGCATGGCCTTCCTTAACCAGTCTCCCGGCATTCACCACCGCATCGTATACCGAAGTCTGGTAGGACATAAATGGCATATCCGCAATGACCAGCGCATCCTTTGCCCCTTTTGCAACCGCCCTTGTATGGTGAATCATATCCTCCATCGTCACCGACAGCGTATCCTCATAACCAAGGCATACCATTCCAAGGGAATCCCCCACTAAAATGGAATGGATTCCCGCCTCATCCACCATCTTCGCCGTGGAATAATCATAGGCGGTAAGCATCGTGAGTTTTTCGCCCTTTTCCTTTGCCTGTTTAAACGTTACCGATGTATTCTTCATAATACCAAGCCCCCTGTATCCTTTCTTTTACTGTTTACGATTTCTGTGTAACATATTTTATCCACTGTTTTTTTATTATTTTCCTATTATCTTTCTATTAAATTTTCATGCCTTTGCCATGTTCCATATCTGCTGTTTTCGCCAGTAATTCCCGTATGTATGGATAACCTTCGTTATTCCCGTATCGTTCTTTTGCCATTTCCAGCAGCCGTCTTCCCAGCAGACAGTGAATCTCCCGTTCTTCCCCCGCCAAAACATCCAAATGTTTTGCCACGGTGGAAACATCCCCCCGTGGAATAGGCCCCGTCATACTTGCGGACGCTCCATTCCCAAGTACGTTTTCCACATTGCCCCGCACCAGGGAAGCCGCCGCATAACGCGCTTCTTCTTCCGTAAACCCGCACTGTTCCAATAGTCCGAAGCCCATGTCCAAAAGCGCCAGCACGTCATTACTCAATACGCTTGCCGCACAATGATATCTTGCCTTATCCTCCGCCTTAATCCTACAATAAGGATTACCGAGTTCCCGAAACAGCTTTTCCAATTCCCGCAAAGCGTACAAATCGCCCTCCAGGGTAAAAAAACAGTTTTCCAGTTGTCCGTACGATGAAAATTTATCGCGAAACGCGAGCATAGGGTGGGCCGAAGCCCCGTAAGCCTTTTTTCCCCCGATTCCCATGAATACACCAGATGATAATGAACCGCTGCAATGACATATTATCCGCCCATCCAAGGACATTCCTTTCATGCAATCCCATACCGCGCCGATTTGCCCATCCTGCGTGGTAATAAAAAGGGTATCGCTCAAAGCTACCAGTTCTTCCATTGTCCGGAAGCAGTCCGTACCGGTAAATTCCGCCGCTTTTGCGGCATTTTCATAAGTCTGGCTGTAATAGCCGGCTACCGTTTTTCCCCTTTCCGTCAGGTATTTTCCCAACGAACAGCCTACTTTTCCGGCGCCAATGATTCCAATCTTTTTTTCTGATATTTGATTCATTCCATGCATACACCTTCTTTCCAAGCGATGCACATTATCACCCGATGCAGTTTCCTGGGAATACTGCTCGCTAAAAATATAACATGGCGGCAACAGGATTGCAAGGGGAAATAAGGTTAAAATGTTATGGTTATGGGGAAAGGCGGACGCAAAAGACCGGAATGGCGCGTCCTGGTTTGTCCCTGCCGCCCTGTGCTC
>CANTGP010000432.1 GCA_947653315.1 uncultured Lachnospiraceae bacterium | reverse complement strand
ACAGCCTGTCAGCCTGCGCTTTCAGGTCTGAATCCATACGGATGCTGATGTTTGTGGTAGAGCCAGCCATATAATCATCTCCTTTCCTACTGGTGATTACAGTATATGCTATCTGCACGAAAAATACAATATCCTGCACGAAGAATTAACAGCAAATTCATTTCCGGGGAGGTGAAACCGTCCGTCAAACCATACCATTCTCCGAAAGCGCCTTATAATAAACCGAAAGCGGTATAAAACTCTGCGCAAAGTTTTTGGTTCCCGCCGTTTTGTGGATGACGGCATCCCCCACAATGGATTTTACCCCTGCCGCGGAAGGCGACGGCGCATGGATGCTGGACCAAAAGGTACGTTTCCCGTAAGTTAAATAGCGGGAATCGCCGCTTAACTCATAGGCAATGGTAAGCGCTTCCAGCAAAAGGGTATTCCCACCCAGACGGTTTAAACTGGGCAGCTCCTTGTAATAGAACAGTCCGTTGTCGAGCAGGCAGTTTTCCACAAGGTCATTGACGGCATCCAGTATCATTTTCCGGATTTCTTCTTTTTCCTGAATTCCCTGAATTTCCTGAATTGTCTGATTTTCCTGGCTTTCCCGGATTTTCTGAATTTCCTGTGTTTCCTGAATTATCTGATTTTCCATGTTCTCCCGGATTCCCGAAGGGTGTTTTGCCGGAAGCACCCGGTAATACCGCATCAGGCTCCCTACCGCCACGGATATCATGAAGCCTACGCGGATTAAAGTGTTGTCGGTATAAGGGGCGAGCCAGCCGCCGTATTTTTCCGCCCATTCTTTAAACTGCCCGGCAATCCAGCGGCATTTTTCCAGCCACTTCGGGTCGTTGGTTTCCACATATAATGCGGTCAGGGTCCGCAGTGCCCAACCGGTTTCCCGCGCGCTGCTCTCGCCGCTTGTCCGATACATGGGCGTTTCCAGCAGGCGCAGCACGTTTTCCCCGATTCCGAGCGCGGTTTCCAATGCCCGTTCATCCCCCGTAAAATGATAGGCATCCAGCAATCCTTCCACCCATTCGTGGGAACAGACCACAACGCCGTCTTTACAATGCCCCCTCGTATGTTCCCACTGTCCGCCGAATAAGAGCGGGTCGCTGCTGTAATGGCATACGTCCACGTCCATCCAATGGCTGGCTGCCGTAACCATATAATCCAAAAAACGCCTTTCCCCCGTCCTCGCATACAACAGGGCGCAGGCATGGGGAAAATCGTATTCGTTATTGGTCCATACGGGCATACCGCCGCCCCTGCCCTGCGTGGTATAGCCCGCATCGGGAGCATCTCCCCAGTTCAGCATCCCGAAGCACCTGGCATGTCCGTCGCATTTTCCGATCAGGGCGATTTCCACGTCATCGTTGGTTTTCCCCCGGTCCACGAAAATATCCGGCATCACGCCCGCATCCCGGAATACTTCCGGTGCGATGGAAGGCTTATCGGGCATTTGGTAAATCAGGCTGCGGTTGTCGATTTCCGTAAGGGATTCCCCTGCGGAATGGAAATGCAGCAAAAACCGCTGTTCCCTGGACATCCCGGACTCCATTTCCACTCGATCCACGCCTTTTGGCACAAGCATGACATAGACGCCGCTTCCGTCCGCTTTCACCGCCTTCGGATAATTCTGCTGTGCCTGGTATATGGTGGCGCATACGCCGCCGTCCCCGTCCGTCCGGTCCGCAAAAAACGTCCCGTAAAAAACTTCCGCAAAATGTTCGTTGGCTTCCGCTACCAGGCTGGCGGCATCCACTGTTTTTTCCACTGCCGCACCGTCCCTGCCGATACAGAAATCCGTTTTATAATTGGATCTGCCCGCACAGGTCCTTACCGTGCCGGTGCCGATGGCATCCTGTATCACGGGCAGTTCCAGTATTCCCGTAGTATGGTAACAATTCCTCCCCGCAGGGATTTTCTGCCTGCTGCCGCCGGACGCTTCCAGTTCCAATTCCTGCACGAATCCAAAACCGGACCGTTCCTTTTCCGTTTTTTCCCCTGCTTTCCAACCGGTTTTCCCCGTCCCTCCCGTCAATGCGGCATCGTAAACGGCGTCTTCCCCGGCCATCACCGCAAAAACCAGCGAAGCAACATGCAGGGCATCCGGCGTGGAATTAATCAGGCGGAAGGAAATCTCCACCCATGGTTTTCCGGCATAAGCAGTCACTTTCAGTTCAAATGTCACCGCCTTTTCCCCGGTACATTCCCCCATGCACCGCAGGACACAGACCAACGGTCCCGTTTCCGCCGCATGCCACTTTCCCAGCCGGACACCATAACGGTTTCCTTCCCCGTCTTCCAAAAAAGGTCCCGCAAACTGTTCTGCCCCGTACCGTTTCCTCCCGTCTTCCAGCCAGTCAAAAACACCCTGCGCACGGTCGGAAACGGCGAAACGGATTCCTGTCCCGCCGCCTGTATTTACCTCATATCCCCCTTCCCCATATGCCGTAACCGTAAGCGCGGCATCCGGCCCGGAAATCGAGTAGGGAAGGCATCTTTCCTGCTCGCCGCGCGCCCCGTGCGCCGCCTTGGCGGCATATTCCTCTGCACGGGGCTGCTCATAAATATCCCCGCTGTCAAACTCCGCGTTTAACACCGCCTTTTTATTTGCCGGAAGGTCCGCCAGAAACCGGACGAACAGATAACGGATGCTCCCGTCACCATAACGGGACGTGACCTTTTTCTGGCTTGGCACCAAATGTCCGTCCTGATATATCTGCACGCGGCTTTCCTCCCTAAGCACTCCTTCCGCAAAGGGAATGGCAACCTGGCAATGCTCCCTTTCCCGCCTATACCGGTATAATTTTTGAAAACGAATTTCCATACGGCATCCTCCCTGTTTTTTGGCGCTTTAATCATCACGCTCCTTTTGCTCTGTACCTGCTGTTTTAAGCATAGCACATTCCGGCGGTTTTCAAAATATGTTTTTGCAGAGATGTCCGGCGGCAG
>CANTGP010000431.1 GCA_947653315.1 uncultured Lachnospiraceae bacterium | reverse complement strand
CCCTCATTATGAAAAACATTATGGCGGAAAGAATGGCAATAATGACAAACATAATCATACTCGCCGCAGCCGCCCTGTTATACATGTAGCTTCCGCTGAACGCCTGATTATAAATAAATAAACTTGTAGTAAGCGTCGCATTATCCGGGCCTCCGTTTTGGAACAGCTTCGGAATATCGAACATATTCAATCCCCCGATTAAACTGGTAACCAGCGTAAACAGTAAAATGGTTTTCACATTGGGAAGCGTTATGTAAAAAAAGGTCTGCAGCCTGTTCGCCCCGTCCACTTCCGCCGATTCGAAAATCTCAGGGCTGATTCCCAAAATACCGGAAATCAACGTGATCATTGTGGAACCGTACCACATCCACGTTTGGATAAAAATAACGACACTCCTTGCCACGGTCTTGTTCCTCAGCAGCTCTACCGGTTTATCCACAAACCCGAACCTTACCAGCAGGTCATTGACCGGTCCCATGGGATATCCGAAAAAGCCGCTGAACAGAATGGCTATCGTTGCCGCCGTAATGATATTAGGCATATAGAGCAGTACCTTAAACGTTCCCTGCCCCTTTACCTTACTTCTTTTATCCGTAAACCAAGCCGCCAGCAAAAGTGCCAGCAACATCTGCGGGATAAAATTACAAAGCCAAATGACCACCGTATTCCGGAATGCCCCCTGGAATGACGGGTTAGACAATATAGTTTTAAAATTCCTGAACAAATCATCGGTAAGAAAATGAATGGATGTCATTCCCAAACCTTTTAAATCCGTAAAACCTATCACCGCCGTATACACGGTCGGATATAACGAAAACAATAAAAATGCAACGACAAACGGGATGCTGAAAAGATAGCCGTATTTCGCATACCTGTCATACCCCAATCTTTTATTCTTCATATGAACCCTCCGTGAATCAACCAAATCGAGCAGGGAAGGCATCCTCCCTACTCGCGTGCCGGGTGCCCGTGCGCCGCTTTAGCGGCATCCTCCTCTGCACGGGGCTGTGCAATCGAGTAGGGGAAGGTTTTTCTCCCCTACTCGCCGCGCGCCCCGTGCGCCGCTTTAGCGGCATCTTCCTCTGCACGGGGCTGTGCATAAAAAGCAGGGCGGACGATATACAGTCCGCCCTGCTTTTCCATGCACTATTTACCCATGTGTCCGCTTTGCCTACTCCACAATGACATCCAAATTGTCCGCCACCTGCTGCTTGAAATCGGCAATTGCCTGTTCCCGTGATTTATTTCCGGCGGTATACTCGCGTACCTGATCCCTCCAGTAAGTATTGATGGTCTCATCATACTGTGTCAGGTTCGTCCCTTTTGCATACTGGTTTGCAGGAACAAAAGCGTCAAACATATTCTGTCCGCCAAGGAAGTCCACGGAACCGTCCGACATTGCCATAACCGTACCGCTTGCCACGGCATCTTTTGTGCCGCCTTCCCCGTTCAGCGTACCGTTCGCCCATTTATACTGGAGTCCGTCCTCCGTACAGTCCAAAGTAATCCACTCGATGATATCACCGACTGCCTCTGCCTTTCCGGTATTCTTGTTAGCCAAAATCCACGTACCGCCCCAGAAGAAACCGATGGGCGGTTCACATACGGCCCAGTCGCCATACGTTCCTTCCCCAGCGGCTGCTCCGCCGCAGTTCGGCGCCATCGTATAGTTAATCAGCCATGCCGGACCGAAAAATCCGAAAATTCCCTTTTCTCCTTCCCCTTTCATATCCGCAAACCATGCATCCTGCCAATCCTGTGTATCATTATGGTATCCGTTATCTTTCAGCTTCTTGGACAAATCAAGAAATTCTTCACGCTTCGGGTCGATATTCAGTTTACCGTCCACAATCCAGCCGGTATCCGAGCTGTTCTCCACCGCGTGCCATATATCGCCGTCACCGGAAACAATGCCGTATCCCTTTGCTTTCAGTTCTTCTGCCGCCGCAAAGAACTGATCCCATCCCGGTCCGATTTTCTTGGCAATCTCCGCCGGATCATCCGTACCCCATACATCCTGTGCTATGGAACGCCGGTAAATAAATGCACCGCCCGTTGCCTGATAGCCCAATCCCACTAATTTACCGTCCGGATTGGTTCCGATATCCACCGTATACTGTGCAATATCCGCAGACTTTAGGGCAGCATCCACATCAATGCCCATATCCGCATAAGGCATTGCATACTGGCTTGCATCACCCTGCGTATACTTTAAAATAAATGCCGCTTCCGCACAGTATATATCAGGTGCATCCGCACCGCCTGAAGCTAACGCCTGATCCAAAGCCGGCTGGTATGCGCCGTCCGTGGTGGCAATAATGGTCGTATTGATTTCATAGCCAAAATCGGGATGTGCCTCTATGTATTTCTCAATCATCCCCGGCACTTCATCCGTGAACGCCCATACGTTTATGGTATTGGCTCCGCCCTTACTGCCGCTCCCCGCATTATCCGCCGTACTATCCGTTGCCGCACCTGTTGTATTGTCTGCTGCCGCACCTGTATTGTCTGCCGCCGCACCGTCAGACGCCGCTTCGCCGGGTGCCGCACTTTTGCCATCGCCGCCACATCCGACCAGCAGCGTGGATATCATGCAGGCACAAAGAATACTTGCCACTATCTTTTTCATTTTCTTCTTCCTCCTTTTCTTTTCCGTTTTCCAGCGCTGTATCAAACATTTTATTACTTAAAATAATTTTAACATTTACGTTTTTTAATTCTTCACACTTTTTGCTCTATGTTTAACAATTCTTGCGAATTAACCGCCCGTTCCTTTTATCCCCTGCCAAACTTCCGGGCGGTAAAAAAACGGGAATCCCCCTCGCATAAAGGAGATTCCCGGTATCAAAAAACAAATCCGGCAAGCAGGGATTTTCCCCATCCCGCACCGCCTGCTTATTCCCACAGGGAACGGACCTTTAATTTCTTTTCACTGCCCGTTCCCTTTAAATATTCCTTAAAGATAGAAACAATTTCATCC
>CANTGP010000430.1 GCA_947653315.1 uncultured Lachnospiraceae bacterium | reverse complement strand
ACAAAGCGGTTTTACGAAAAATATTTACGGGTAATTTGCATTAAATCTTATGAAATGAAAAAATTCAATTTGCATGAAATATGAATGAAAATCAAAATGAATTTAATAATAAGGCGGGAGGATTGAGTCATGCAGTTACAATCAATGAAAAAAGAAGAAAAACTTATTAACAACATTTTGTTTCTTTATATTTTGGGAGTGGCAATATCCGGTTGGACATTTGTCATGCTTTTTTTGAACGGCGGTTTGCGCGAATGTGTTTTCCTGCTGACGGGTTTGGCGGCAATCGTAACGAAACTGCTGGAAAAATCTTTGGGAAGCGCCGCAAAATACGTTTATGCATGCATCCCGCCCATTTTGGGTGCCTTAACGGTTGCGGTCTCCTGTACCAATGACAGCGCCGGCTATGTATGCATCACCCATTATTACTTTGTGGCAACGCTCCTGCTGGTTCCGTATTACGAACAAAAATTACTCCGGACAAGTTATCTTGTTACCGTAGTGGTTAATGTGGCAATGATGATTGCGTTTCCTGCCGGTTACTTAAAACTCCACAGCTTGATTGCCTGGATTTTTATCGTCATCGTATACACGGTCCTGGTGGCGGCATGCTGTTTTATCAGTTACCGGGCGACCGCATTATTCGGAATGGTGGAAAAAAAGGAACTGGATTTGCAGCATGTACTGGAAGAAGTCCAGTCATTATCCGACAACCTTTACACGGCAGGGGCGGCCCTGTCTTCCGTATCCGATAACGAAAGCGCATCCGCGCAGGAGCTGGCCGCTACCAGCGAACAGTTAGTGGAAAGCAATAATATACTTGGCTCCAAGACGGACGAAAGCATGTCGAACTTAAGCGAACTGAGCGAATGGGAAAGGGTCGTTGCCGATAATGTGGACAAAGTGGAAGCATCGTCCAGGGATTTACTGGAAAAATCCAAAGAAAACCAAAAACTCCTGAATGACTTGCATGCCATCAACGGGGAAGTGTCCGAATCCATGAAGGCCACCAACGACGTAACAAGGAGGCTGTCCGAGGCCGTACAGGAAATCGGCGTTACGTTAAGCCTGATCAGCGACATTTCCACTTCCACCAACCTGCTTGCCCTGAACGCATCCATTGAAGCCGCAAGGGCAGGGGAAGCCGGACGCGGATTCGCAGTGGTTGCCACGGAAGTCGGCAACCTCGCCAACAGTACGCAGGATTCCTTAAAAGTGGTACAGGAAGTCATTGAACGCGTACAGCAGAACGTAAGGGAGATTACGGCACAGGTGGAAGAAAACTCCACAAAAATGGGAACACAAAACGAATACTTTGCAAATGTCATCCAATGCATGCAGGATATGACGGAACTTCTGCACATTTCCGCCAACGCCATCGGTACCATGGGAGACGCCCACGGCAAACAGGCGGAAGTCATCAAAAAGACCGTATCCATCAACCAGGATATTGCCGAAAGTATCCGGAACGCCAACGAGCAGTATGCATCCATCCATGTCATGGCGGAAAGCAATGCCAACGATACCACAAATGTTGCGGCACAGGCAAGCGCCATCAACGATATGGTAGACCGGATGACCCAACTGTTAAAACAGGGAGAATAGGACGGACATATCATGAAATATTTACGCCAATCCGCCATTATCCTGCTTCTTTCCTTTCTCGGTGAAATGCTGCACGGGTTCATCCCTTTTCCGGTTCCCGCCAGTGTCTACGGGCTGCTTCTCATGCTTTTGGCACTGTGCACGGGAATCCTGAAACTAAGCCAAGTCAGGGAAACCGCCGCATTTTTGGTTGAAATCATGCCGGTCATGTTTATTCCGGCTGCCGTAGGGCTTTTGGACGCATGGCCTGCCCTCCGGCCCATATGGTTTCCCGTAACCGTCATCACGGTGCTTACCACCGTCCTGGTAATGGCAGTCACCGGACAGGTTACGCAGCTTATGATCCGGCACGGCAGAAAAACCAATCAGAAAAACCATGGGAAAACCAATCAACAACATATGGAACGGGAGAAATAGGAGCATGAAGGAATTTTTGGTACATTCCACGTTTTTTGGCGCAGTTATTAGCCTTGCCGCATATGAGGCAGGACTGTTCTTAAAGAAAAAATTCAAGCTGGCCGTCTTAAACCCCCTGCTCATCGGAACGGTCTGCGTCATGGCATTTTTGGCACTGTTCCGTGTGGAATACAAAGACTATCACGAAAGCGCAAAATACATCAGCTACCTGCTGACCCCCGCAACCGTCTGTCTCGCGGTACCCCTCTACCAACAGCTTGAACTGCTGAAAAAGAACCGGAAAGCGGTAGCGGGCGGCATCACCGCCGGGGTACTTGCCAGCCTGTCGGGCGTTTTCTTACTGGCAAAACTGTTTTCCCTAAGCCACGAACAATATGTAACGCTGCTCCCGAAATCCATCACTACCGCCATCGGTATGGATGTCTCCAAAGAATTGGGCGGTGTGGAAACCATTACCGTTGCCGTTATCATCCTTACGGGAATCCTCGGAAATGTCATTGCCGAACTTATTTTCCGGCTGTTTGGTATCGAAGAACCCGTTGCGAAAGGTTTGGCGCTCGGCACCGCTTCCCACGCCATCGGTACGGCAAAAGCCATGGAAATAGGGGAAATCGAAGGCGCCATGAGCAGCCTGTCCATAGCCGTGGCAGGACTCCTGACCGTCTTTGGCGCTTCCTTCTTTGCCAATCTTCTGTAAAATACCAAATCGTATTTACAAACGGGAAGCTAATTTTCCAATCATTTCAAAAACCCCTTGTCATTTAGAAGTTCTGGTGGGGGGAACAATTCAGCCTAAATGTTGCGTTGGGAGGCGGACGCCCGGGAGGGATTTTTTTGCGGGACGGCGGCAGCGGGAGTGCCTGTCCCGGTTTTCCGTGCGCTTTTTCCGGCTGGGAGTTTCTAAGCAGAATGGCATTGGTCCTCACAGGCTACGGTCGTCCTCAAGCGGCATCCATGCCGCCTCGGACTGAA
>CANTGP010000429.1 GCA_947653315.1 uncultured Lachnospiraceae bacterium | reverse complement strand
ACGACATAGGACAGCACTATCTCCACCACTAACAAAAACCGCATCGAATTCTTTCAATTCTTCTGTATTTATGAGCCTGCTCGCTATATGCCCATCTGTCACATATGCTGAATATGTACGCTTATATCCTTTTGACAGAATTAATTCTAAATTATATATCAATATATTTTCGGATTGAATCCCCATCAATAAAAGTTCATACAAGCAGACGGCAATTCCTTCCCTTGCGCCATCAGTTTCAATTCCAGCAGTTGGAATATAAAGTATTTTCACTTCCTCTGGACGCTTCCCTATAATATTAAAAAAAGAAGTTTTCATATTCTTTGTTAAGCCATCCGAAGTTAAAAACAAATGCCTGTTATTCATTATTTATCCTCTTATGTCTACAAATTTAGCATTCAGAATCATTTTCCAAAAGTAAAGTGTAAATTTTGTGTCCATAATTGTCAAATTTGTCAGTTTTTGGCAAAAATTTTAAATATGTCTGTAAAGAACTGCCAACACCCGCCAACTTTCGTAAACATGCACAATAACAGCTTCACCCAACGGTAGGGACAAATTACATATTGATAATTATTCCCCAAATTCCACCATGTATTCTTGGAACCATAACGGCAGCATGTTCCGCTGGAGTTTTAAATTTTTCCGTTCTTTGATTGCAATACTTTTGCAGAAATGGCGAAACAACTCCTGGTATTTCGTCTCCTCCTTGGAATAATCCGTGAACCTGTCCTCCCCTGCCTGCATGTCCGACACAAGATACCATTCCCCGGATGCGGGATGAACGGCGAACAGGTTCCGGTTTTCATCATAGATCATGAAATTAAATAACGGTAGCCGGTCGGAAAAATGGGGCATCAGGAACGTCAGCACATTGTTCTTCGGTCCTATTTTTGAAAACAGCATCCCGCCCTCCAACTCCTGGAACCGCAGAAATTCTTTCCAATGGTGCGCTTCGTTTTTCACATTGCGTGCCAGCTCAAATACTTTATGCACATAAGGATTGGACAAATCCCCCATCACCTGACGCCCGTCCTTCCTTTGAAAACCGCATACCACGGTCTTATAAACCGCTTCCCCCTTTTCCCCGTCCTGTGCGGCAAGGGCACAACAGATTTCAATATACGCTTCCGGTCCCAACCGGCGCTCCAGTGTCGCGGAAACCCTAAGGGACTTCTCCCTGTCCGGCTCCACATGACGGTATACGGCAAAAAGCCGCAGATTTTCTTCCTCCCCCACTTGGATATGAATGGATTCATGCGGCATGCGCATGGCATAAGCCTCGTAGATTCCCGTAAAAATCCCCTCCGGCGAATCTACGCATATAAGATAATATTCTTCCATACTTTTCCTCATTTCTGCGCTGCTTTATCGCTCAATTCAAGTTTGCGGATGCAGCGCAGACACAAACCCGGGAGCGTCAGGACAATATAAGCGTGTCCGAAAACCCATCCGTCACATCTGCCCCAAAACCGTTTTGGGCAGATCTTCCTGTCTTGGCGCCACGGTAATCCCCATATCGTCAAATAAAGATAGTTGTTTGTAAGTCACCCCGTCCTTGTCGAACGGAAGTTTCTCCTTCACATTTAACAGGTTCCTCGTAATATAATCTTCTTCCACCTTCGTGTTGTACATCATCCGCCCGCCGCAGGTAATGAAATACAGGGCGCGTTTCAGCACCACCCCTATTTTTTTTAAGTCTTCAAAACGCAGCGCGCCGTTTTTCCTTGCGCGTACAATCCGCTGCGCGCTCTTTACCCCTATTCCCGGTATCCGAAGAAGCATTTGGTAATCCGCCCGGTTCACTTCCACGGGAAACAGCTCCAAATGCCGCAGCGCCCAATCTGCTTTCGGGTCCAGCATAATATTAAAATTCGGACGCTTTTCGCTCAAAAGCTCGTCTGCCGTAAACCCGTAAAACCGCAGCAGCCAGTCCGCCTGGTAAAGTCTGTGTTCCCGCAGCAGCGGCGGTCCCCCTGCCAGTACCGGCAAATCCTTATCTTCATTGACCTTTACAAAAGCAGAATAAAATACCCTTTTTAATTCAAATTTCCGGTACAGGCTCTCCGCCACGCTCATAATCTGGAAATCATTCTCCGGTGTCGCCCCCACAATCATCTGCGTGGACTGCCCTGCCGCAACGAACCGCGGTGCGCTCCGGTACAGTGTCAGTTCGTTCTTATTCGCATGAATCCCGTTCTGTATCTGCCGCATCGGCGCCAGTATGTTTTTCCGGTGTTTATTCGGCGCCAAACGGCAAAGCCCCTCCGCCGTCGGCAGTTCCAGGTTCACACTCATCCTGTCCGCCAAAAATCCCGTCTTTTGGATTAACGCAGAATCCGCACCCGGAATCGCCTTCACATGGATATAGCCCTGAAACCGGCATTCCTGCCGCAGCTTATACACCGTTTGGTAAATCAGTTCCATCGTAAAATCAGGATGGTATAAGATTCCCGAACTTAGGAACAATCCTTCAATATAGTTTCTTTTATAAAATTCCATGGTCAGCGTACATACTTCATCCGGCGTAAAGGATGCCCTCGGCACATCGTTGGATTTCCGGTTAATGCAATATTTACAATCATAAATGCATTCATTGGTAAACAAAATTTTCAACAGGGAAATACAGCGCCCGTCCGTACCGAAGGAATGGCAGATTCCCGCCGCTAACGTATTCCCCATGCCCGTCCCGTCCCCTTTGCGGTCCACGCCGCTGGAAGTGCACGCCACGTCATATTTCGCCGCATCCGTAAGAATACCCAGCTTCTCCATAATCCCCTGTTCTTCCGTTACCTTTAGCTGTACCATCTTCTCCATCTCCGTCTTTCCAACATTCCGAACATCTGTTTGAAACCATCTTACCATATGTGCCGAAGTTTTTCAACAGTTTTCTCAAACACTTGTTCTGTTTTTGAGGGGGGGGGGTAATACAAAGGCGGACGCACAGGAGGGATTTTTTGGCGGGGCGGCGGCAGTGGGATGGCATGTCCCGGTTTTCC
>CANTGP010000428.1 GCA_947653315.1 uncultured Lachnospiraceae bacterium | reverse complement strand
TGTGCATAAAAAAGCTGCCGGTTTTTTTCCGACAGCCGACCCCTATCCTGTTTTATTCTCGTCGCCACCATTTAAATGGCAACTTCCATAGACTCCCCGCAAATGAAACCTTTAATCTTGTCATGAAACTCCTCCAGTTCCGCTTCGTCGTCCGTATGCACCCGAAGCTCCAACACCTGGTGAAGTCCGAAACCCAATATCCCAAGTATCGACTTGGCGTCAATCACCCGTCTCTCACACTGTAAATCAACGTTAAACGGGAAATTTTCAATAGACAGTACAAACTTTTGGGCTTCTTCCATTGAATGAAACATAACTCTGACCGATTCCATATGCCCTTCTCTCCTTTCATAAAATTAATCTAAACTTTAAGGAAACAGTAAAGAAAAACTTTACTCCTGTTCTTTCATTCTATCATGGAACCATGGAAAAACATATGGTTATTTTTACCCAAAAATCCTTAACTTTTTGTAAATATGGTATAGCGCCGTCGGCAAATCCGCATTCATCCGTTTCCATCCATCATATGCCTGTATTTGCGCATTTGCCCATATAAAATTTCACGTACACGCTCCACGGTTTCCTTGGAATAATAAATACCGCACTCCTCCAATACGTTCTCCACTTCTTTTTTTCCAAAACGGAATTTCACGTTACATCCATATAATTCTTCCGCCGCATCCAATTGCTCGTCAAAATCCCGGCTAAACGGTTTGGCTTCCACTTCAGCCAAACATTCCTCCAAAGGTTTCCCTAACGGGAAATCCGTTTCTGTGTCCGAAAGCAGCGAAAGACCATGATCAAACAACGGGGAAAATCGGTATCGCTTTTCCCACGGACGGTAAATCACTGCAAGATTATTCGTATGACGGTCTTCATTTAGAAAAAAGGCATCCACTGCCAAAATCTTCTGCAAATATATTCCAAAACCTTTTAGTCCGGTATTTTCCTCTATTCTTCCTGACAAATAAAGAATACGTTCTTTTACGCCATTTCTTTTGCCCAATTCTGCGGACAGACTCTTTCCCGTATACTGCCGGAACAAATGCTCTACGGTAACAAGTTCCTCGTCTTCCTGCAGAAAATTCCTGCTGCTGCATCCGTTATAAATCTTTCCTTTATATTCCATCCGCACCGGTTCATAAGAAACATAAGACACTCCGTCGGCAAAAGCCATAAGACGGGAAACCACGGTTTCCGCCAATCCTTCATATCCCATGTGGTCCGCTTTATACCACCGGTCTTCCCGTCTCCACTTCCATTGATTTCCTTTCGAGGAATGTCCGGCAGAATCCATGGGAATCCAGGTATCCAATATAATATCCGCATGATTTTGTCCTGTCTTTTCCAATTATCATTTCTCCCATCCATTTCCATGGTTTATTCCCGCGGGCAAGACTGCCGCGGGGTTGTTGACTCCCCCACAGCAGTCTTGCCCGCGGAAGTCAACAATTTCTATCCACTGCTTATCTTCCGCCATCCGCCCGCCCGTTTTCTCTATAATCTGAAGCGGATCATAGGAATCCAATCCGATATCGCGCAGCACATTCTTAAGCTCCGCACGGCTTTGCGGAAAACACCTGCTTTCCAAAAATTCCTCAAACCGCTCCCAGTCCGGATTCTGCACCACACCAAACGCACGGTGGATAATATCACTCGTATGGTTCTCCACATAAATTTTCTTATGATAAAAATCCACGTCAATCGTCGTGCACAACTGATCCTTATATTTATAATTCATACGCATGCTAACATACGGATTTTCCCTTACCCTTTTTGCTGCTTTAATATATTTATATACGGTCTGCCTAGTAGTATCAAAGCGGCGTGCAATCTCCTTCACCGGGACTCCCTCCTGATACATGCGGTTCATGGCATCCTGTCCGTCCTGTGCAAATTTCATTTTCCGTCCGGCATTCCTGCTGTTCACAGGATATTCCTGCCGGAACATCCTGTCGTATCGTTCCGCTTTTGACGCAATCGTCTGCAGCTCCTCCGGCCGGTCCGTACCGAAAATCCTAAGACAGAGTTCCCGCATTTCATCCATTGCCAACCCTCCCTTCCATTGACTACATTCTAACATCTTATCCTCACGGTTGTCAATAAATTAATTTATTGACACTTTTCAGCTTTAACCGTACAGGGGCATCACTTCACACCACCGTCTGTGCATTTCAAAGCATTTTTATTGTTTAAGGCAAAAAAAAGTGGTAAAATATTATCTTTCAGAAAGTGATTCATAATCCGCAATTCCCCGCAAACAGTTTTGCCGGATATAAAAAACGGGATACGGAACATCAGGGCATAGGAGCATAGGAAAATGACGGACGCTATGGATTTTTTCAATACTTATATCATGGGAAGCATTCAAATGCTTACCGGATTTTACTTCTTTACCAAACTTTTGCAGAAAAAAGTACGTCTTCCTTATTATTTTCTTTTTTTATTTTTCATAGTTCTCCTTATAAAACTGGTTCCCGGCGGCAGCATGGCGGAATTTCTGGCATATACCCTGCTGCTGACGGCAGGCGGAATTTTCCCATGCCGCGCCGGTTGGAAATCTTCCCTTTTATATGCCGCGCTGACGGTTGAAATCATGCAGTTAAGCTATGGGGTCGTTAATTCCCTTTTGGATATTTTATATCCCCTGATGTCCTCTTTCCACCGGCAGGCAGTAGGCATCGCATTTATGCTGTCAGGAAATACGGCTTTACTGCTGGCGGCATTGTGCTACCATGTGGCATACCGGTATTTTTCCTATTACGAGACGGTTTATGAAACGGTAAAGAAACAATACCTGCTTATGATTTTAACGCCAATCTTAATGATATTCCTCATGGGAAGGTATATCAATTCCATTCTCTATGGCAACACCGTTGACACAGACGGCAGCAGAATCATGTTTTACACAAAATCCGGTCACTTTCTGATATTCGGAATACAGCTTCTTGGAGTTTGACGGAAGTATAGAAGTGGTAGCTGAGGCAAATGATGGAGAAGA
>CANTGP010000427.1 GCA_947653315.1 uncultured Lachnospiraceae bacterium | reverse complement strand
GATTGCACACGGGCATCCAAAGGAGGATGCCGGCGAAGCCGGCGGGTGCCCGGCGCGCAAGTAGGGGAGAAAGGCATTCCCCTACTTGATTACATGGGCACCCAGAGGAAGGATGGATGAGATGACACTGGAAGAAATGGCAAAACAATTAGGGGTATCCAAAAGTACAGTGTCCAGGGCGCTTTCCGGAAAGGGGAGAATCGGGGCAGAGACAAAGAAGAAAATCATTGCCTATGCGGCGGAACAGGGGATGTTCCTGCCGGCGGCAGCAGGGAAGGACGGGGGAAAACGCAATATTGGCGTTGTATTCCCGTCGGATATCTATATCAACGGGAATCCGTATTTCCAGGATTGCCTGTTGGGAATCTGCGAAACGGCTTCCATGATGGAATACAATGTGCTGCTGACCACGGGTACCGCGACTGACATTACGGAAATCCAAAAGCTGGTGGAACAGGAAAAGGTGGACGGACTGATCCTGACCCGCAGCCTGGTCGGGGATAAAGCCCTGAAATATCTGACGGATGCGGATTTCCCCGTAGGAATTACAGGGGTATGCGATTTGGACAAAGTAATTCAGGTAGATACGGATAATAAGGCGGCCGTGGAAAAACTGATGTCAATCCTGATCGGGGAAGGGTTCCGGAAATTTGCATTGATTGTGGAGGACCTTACCTATCACGTAAACAGAAGCAGATATGACGGGTTTTTTAACGCCCTTTTGAAAAACGGGATTCCGGAAAAAGAGCAGGTGATCTATACCGGAAACCTGAGGGTGGAGCAGTTGGATTCCATGCTTCATAATTTAATGGCACGGAAGGTGGAATGCGTTATCTGCGGAGACGATGTGGTCTGTACCCGCATCATGTCCAAGCTGCAGTCGGAAGGGTACCGGATTCCCAGGGATATCGCCATTGCTTCCCTTTATGACAGCCAAAACCTGAATTGCTTTACACCGGCGGTTACGGCTGTGAAAGTCTTAAGCAGGCAGGTGGGAAGCATGGTTGCAAAGCAGGTTATTCATTGTCTGCAGGGAAAGGAATATGAACGGCGGGTAGTCATAGATCATGAAATCCTGCTCCGGAAATCTACCAAAAGGAAAATAGGAGAATAAACGTATGGACGGAAACGGAATTGGTTTTTATAAAGGGATGGACGTTTCATCCCTGCCGCAGTGCTTGGATGAGGGAATGGTGTTAAGGGATTTTGACGGCACGGTCATGGAGCCGTTTTGTCTGATGCGCAAATACGGAGTAAATTCCATCCGCCTGCGCATTTGGAAAAAACCGGAAAACGTACCGGAGTCAGGGGGATATTGTAATTTCCGGCATACGCTGGAAATGGCAAAGAAAATTAAGGCACAGGGGATGCATTTCCTGCTGGATTTCCATTATTCCGATTTTTGGGCGGACCCGGCAAACCAAAAAAAGCCGAAGGATTGGGAAGGATTGGATTTTGGGCAACTGGAACAGGCAGTTTATGATTATACGCAGGAAACCCTGTCTGCATTGAAAGCGGAAGGGTGCCTGCCGGATGTGGTGCAGATTGGAAATGAAATCCGCAGCGGAATGCTGTTTCCGGACGGGGAACTGCCGGATTATGCGCAAATGGTCAGGCTCGTAAATGCCGGAATCCGCGGAGCGCGTGCCGTGGCGGACAAAGGGGAAATGCAGGTGATGATTCATTTGGACCAGGGCGGCAGGTATTTTTATCTGAAAGAATGGTTTTCCAATGCCATTGAAAACGGCCTGGAAGATTTTGACCTTATGGGACTTTCCTATTATCCG
Source organism: uncultured Lachnospiraceae bacterium (assembly GCA_947653315.1). Classification (GTDB taxonomy): domain Bacteria; phylum Bacillota; class Clostridia; order Lachnospirales; family Lachnospiraceae; genus Kineothrix. The sequence goes on along the minus strand of CANTGP010000427.1, from coordinate 1,219 downwards.
TTTTGGCACGGAGGGTTTCCGGATTTAAAAGAAACGCTGGAACGGCTGGTAAAGGACTACCGCAAACCTGTCATGATAGTGGAAACCGCTTATGCATGGCGCAGGAGCCGGAAAGGGTTTATCGACGGGACGCAGGAGCGGATAGCCGGTCTGCCCGCAACGCCGGAAGGACAGGCGGAGGAATTGGAATTGGTGATGAATATTGTGGCATCCCTGCCGGACGGTATGGGACTTGGCGTATATTACTGGGAACCTCTGTGCGTCCCCGGCATGGACGGGGGCGGCTGGGCCGAAAATATGGGATTGCTGGATGAAAACGGAAAAGTAATGGAAGGAATCAGGAACTTTGGTTTTACCAGGGAGCGGCTGCATGGCGGGGATTATGCCAAAGTATATGCGCCCGCACCGGTAACCGTACAACCGGGTCAGGAGTTCCGTTTGCCGGAAGAATTGGGAATTCTTTGTTATGACGGAAGCGTCAGGAAGGAACGGGTGGTATGGGAAGACGTACCCGCAGGCGGAATATGGCAGGCAGGGGAACACCGGGTAAAAGGCCGGGTGGAAGGCATACGGGCTTTCGTTACCGCGGTGGTAAAAGCGGAAGATGAGATTCGGGGAGAGAGGAACCTGCTGCGTGATGCGAACTGGGAGGAAGGTATGGCACAATGGGATACGGAAGGCGGCGGGGAGCAAGTGGTTGCGCAGATTTACCCGGAATTCCAAGACCCCTTTCCGGCGCCTCCGCTTAATGCGCTGCGGGTGGAGGGAAAGAAGAATTTTTCATTCAGTATCCGGCAGGAGGTTGCGCTTCCGGCTCCGGGACATTACTGCCTGACGGTTGAATTCCGGGGGGCGGATACGACAAATGTGGATATCCGTTTGTTTGCACAATACGGGGAGGAACGGAAAGAAACCGTTATTCATCCGGCGGAACATGGGTGGACGGAATATGGTATTGAGGATATTGCATGTGAAAAAGGGAGCCTGACGGTCGGTATCAGCATTCAGTCGCCGCCGAATTACGGAATGATGAGAAAATTCCGGCTTGTAAGAAGTTCCGGCTTGTAAGGAGTGAAATCCTAGCGGTATTTTTTGAACGCCGGGGGTGGGAAGCGGATGCGGACGCACGGGAGGGATTTTTTGGCGGGGCGGCGGCAGCGGGATGGCATGTCCCGGTTTTCCGTGCACTTATTCCGGCTGGGAGTTTCTAAGCAGAATG
>CANTGP010000426.1 GCA_947653315.1 uncultured Lachnospiraceae bacterium | reverse complement strand
CACTTTCTCATTCTGCTTAGAAACCTCCAGCCGAAAAAAGTGCACGGAAAACCGGGACAGGCAGTTGTGCTGCTGACGGCTGCTAAAAAACCCACGCGCGGGCGTCCGCGTCCGAACACAACATTTCAGGCTGGTCTGCTATACGGCAGGTTCCGCTTCCCCCCGCCTTTTCCGTATACCGTCCAAAATAACTTTCTTCTTTTCCACCACCTTATTTTTATCCATGGCGGGAACGCCCGCCAGTTTGTATTCCATTCCCAGTTTTTGGTATTTGGTTTCGCCCATGGTATGGTAGGGAAGTACGTCCAGTGCTTTCAGGTTTTGAAACTGTCCGATGAAATAGCCTAAGTCAAAGAGGTATTTGTCGTCATCGGTAATGCCCGGAACGACTACGTGGCGGATCCACATGTCTACCTGCTTTTCGTTCAGGTAGGCGGCGAAGGCTAAAATGCCGTCGTTGGGCTGTGCGGTAAGTTCCTTGTGTTTTTCGGGGTCGATATGCTTGATGTCCAACATGACGAGATCCGTCAGTGTCATCAGGTGGTCCAGCTTTTTAATCCATTCCGTGTTCTGTGGTTTGAAGGCAATGCCTGAGCTGTCAATGCAGGTATGGACGTTTTCCTTTTTGGCGATGGTAAACAGGTCAATCAGGAAATCCACTTGCATCAGGGGTTCCCCGCCGGTTACGGTAATGCCGCCTTTTGTGTAAAACGCGGCGTTTCTCCGGTATTGTTCAAATATTTCTTCCGGCTCCATAAGGGTACCGCCGTCCATGGGCCATGTATCGGGATTGTGGCAGTAAGCGCACCTCATGGGACAGCCCTGTACGAATACCACAAAACGTGTGCCCGGTCCGTCTACCGTACCGAAAGATTCCAGTGAATGTATTCTTCCTTGCATAGTTTTCCTCGTTTCTGCGCTGTTTTTTGTGGTTCCACTCATTGGGCCGGGGAGACAGCGCTGCCGCCAACCCTTTTATGCACACGGGCACCCAAAGGAAGATGCCAGCGAAGCTGGCGGGTGCCCGGCGCGCGAGTAGGGGCGAAAAACCTTCCCCTACTCGATTGCACACGCCAGCATATGGAAGTTTGCTGTTTCACAGCATGCGGGCAGCGCGGCGAGTAGGGAAGATGCCTTCCCTACTTGATTGCTTATAGTATAGCAGAATGGGGATGAAATGCAATACTCAAACGGCTCCTATTTGAATCACATTCACCGAATGAGGGCCTATCCTGACCTTTATTCCATCCTTACAAGTTACAAGCTCCTCTTTCCGAATGAATACTTCCGTTTTCCCCGTATCATTGTAGGAGTTTGCTTCTTTGCCCTCCAACCGGTAAATGACGCTCTCCGGGCTGCAAGATACTTGGGAGATGCAGACTGTAAATGCTTCTTCCTTATGTTTATTTACTACCGCCACCGCTATTCCCGGTCTGTCAGACCAAACGGTTGCAACCATGTCCAGCGTGTCAACGGTATGTTCCGTTCCGTTTTTTCCGGTTACTTTCATTTGGGGCAGAGACTCCGCCCACAGGTCGACCACCGTATCTCCCATGTAATTCACATACAGGTCAAAAACGTGGTAGGTGCTTCGGAGTACGATTCCATCCCGGTCGCTGTAAATGCATCCTCTCGTGTTTAATATGGGTGCAAAATTAGCCATTTCCACAATGTCGCAGTTTCTGTTCATGGCATTGAGAAAACATGCCGAAAAAACGGCATCGGCCATAGTGTACGTACTGTTATCGTCATTTTTGTTTCTGGGCGTGACATAATCTTCTTTCAGGATGCCTTGTTTAACCGTATGTACGTTGGGATGGTGCCAACTTCGTAAATTCCATTCGTCAAAGGCAAGTTTGATCTTTCCTTCCAGTTTCAAGGCTTTCAGGATTCCCCTGACTTCGTCTACGGAATGGTCGATATGGTCCGTGAAAGCCATACACTGTTCATAGTCAGCCGGCCGGTTTTCTTCCGGCATCATATCCCAATACTCATGTATGGACAGCCAGTCCAAATAGGGAGCGCAGTTTTTTAAGAGGTTTATATTCCAGTCCACGTCCGGGAGAGCCGCCGCAGATAATTCCGCACAAGGATCCACATGCTTCATCATTTTTGCCGCTTCCCTGACCAGCCGTCCCCATTCATCGCAGGACTTCGCTCCGATTTCCCAGCTTCCGTAATTTTCATTGCCGATACTCCAGTACCGGACGCCGTAAGGCTTGGGGTTTCCGTTTTCAATCCGCCATTTTGCATACCGCCCCTCTGATTCCAGGTTGCAGTATTCCACCCAGTCGCTCATTTCCTCCGCGGTACCCGTACCGGCATTGGTGCAGATATAAGGCTCGCATCCGATTTTTTTGCAGAGCCGGATATATTCGTCCGTGCCGAAGGTATTGGGGTCTTCCACCCGCCACGCTTTGTCAAACAAAGGTTTTCGCTGTGTTCCCACAGCGTCTTTCCAGTGGTAGGATGACACAAAACATCCGCCCGGCCAACGAAGTACAGGTACTTTGATTTTTTGCATTGCTTCCACAATATCTGTGCGGAATCCGTCTTCATCCGCGAATGGATGCCCCGGATCATAAATCCCGTCATAAATCTGTCTGTGAAAGTGCTCGATAAAATGCCCGTAAATCATGGGATTTCTTTTGCCCTTGACTCTTTTTCCGTTTACTTCAATCGTTATTTCCATAGCTCCCTCCCTGCTTCTTGGTCGCGCTCCTTGCCAAATGATTCCGTATATATCCCATTTCCTGTGCTCCGCTTTCTATTTTGTTCATCTTCTATGCTTTCCATTATACAAAAGCCTTTTCCCCATTTCAATCCTGCCGGTTTGGGTTTTTTACCTTAAGGAAACTGCGTCGCCGGACGCGCGGATTCACGGAGATGGGAATACTTTTAATGATAAACATTAAAATTATATTGACAAACATAAAATGATGGTATATGATACCGGTATCAGGAAATAAATGCATGCAGAGAGAATGTGGCCTGGAAAAAACGGATAC
>CANTGP010000425.1 GCA_947653315.1 uncultured Lachnospiraceae bacterium | reverse complement strand
TTGCACTTGCTGCAAAGTCCGTGAGAATGTGTAAAGGCCTCGAAGAATCCGGACTCTTTGCCGAAGGCAAACTGGAATAGGCCGGATTCCGTAGCTATGAAGCCGGAGGCTGAATAGTTACAAAAAATAGAAGCAGTAGTTATGAACGGTTCGGGCAGGTCTGTGGTTTTACCGCGCGGACGGTGGGCGGGTTTTTCGCACAAAGATTTATACTTGCATAGATTAAACAAAGAAAAGGTTTGGGAGCGGACAGATGAGTTGTTTTCAGGTAAGAACGGATTTGGCGTTGGAAGCGAGAGAAGGCATAGGAGAAGCGGAAGGGGAAATCCATGGGGTCAGCGTGGAGGAAAGTTACGACGAGGAGAACGAAATCCGCGTAACCAGGGTGGTCATCGAGACGAAGAACGGGGCGAAAGCGCTGGGGAAGCCGATGGGGGTCTATGTGACGCTGGAAGCTCCCGGCATGATTGAACCGGAGGAGGACTATCATCAGGAGATTTCGGCATCTTTGGCGAGGGAATTAAAAAGCATTATTCCGGATGCGGAGAAGGAGCAGTCCATACTGGTGGTCGGGCTGGGAAACCGGGACGTGACGGCGGATGCGCTGGGGCCGCATGTGGCGGATAACCTGTTTGTGACAAGGCATGTGGTGAAAGAGTACGGGAAGGCGGCATATAATAAGTCCCGGATGCATATGGTGAGCAGCATCGTGCCGGGGGTCATGGCGAAGACCGGCATGGAGAGTGCGGAAATCATACGGGGTGTGGTGGAGCAGACGAAGCCGGACGTGGTAATCGTGGTGGACGCGCTGGCGGCGCGGAGCACGAAACGGCTAAACCGGACGATACAGGTGACAAATACCGGGATTCATCCCGGTTCCGGCGTGGGGAACCACAGGAACGCGCTGACGAAGGAAAGCCTGGAGGTGCCGGTGATTGCCATCGGCGTCCCGACGGTGGTGGACGCGGCGACCATCGTAAACGATGCCACGTCCGGCAGGATGCCCGCCAACCTTACCGAACTCAATAACATGTACGTAACGAGCAAGGATGTGGATTACCAGATTAAGCAGATCAGCCATATTATCTGCGATGCCATTAACGGAGCGCTGGAATTGTAGGGAGGTTGGGCATTTTTTGTTTTTAGGAATGACGATGGGCTTTGCGTCATATAATTCCCTAGGGCATGTTTGAAAATGCAGGAAAAGTTTTCGGGCACGCCAAAGGACGTGTTTTGCCGGACGGAAGCGGTTTTGGCACGTTCCTTGACGGAGGGGTGAGGCGGTTGTTTTCCGGATATGGCAGGGGAAGAAGAAGGATAGGGCGTAAAGCCGTTTGGAGCTGTGTGGCGGCGGTGGTAGGAGCGGCATTTTTGCTGACCGCTGCGGGCGCACTTCGCAGGGGGCAGGAGGAAGAAGGGGACGGTTTTTGGAAAAAGGCGGTGCTGTGGATACAGGAGGAAACGAGGAGGACATACCTGCCTGTTTTTGCTTTTGTGGAGGATGAGACAGGCAGGCCGGGAAAGCCTGCTCATTTTTTTTATGACCTGCTGCTTTCCGCCATGCCTTTATACCGTTACAGCGGGGAGGGGGAAGGGACGGATATCCGTATCGAGGATGCGGACACTTACGATCTGTTAATCCGTATGGAAGGGACGGATGAGGAAAAGAAGGATGTGGGGGAGGACGGGTTGGAATATGAAGACGATGCGCTGCACATTGACGGGGATTTGCAGAATGCCTTGTTAAAGGAAAACAGTTTACATAAGGAAGACGGCGGACAAAAGGAGGAAGCGGAACCCGCGGAACCGGACGGAGAGGATGCGCAGGAGCGGCCTGCGGAAGACGGGGGTTTTTGCAGGGCGCAGGAAAAGAGCTACCGGTATGACTGGGATGAAGTGCGGGAATACGAGGATATCGTGTCCGCCTTTTATGCCATTGACAGTACGACTTCGATTACGGATGAGCAGTTGAACCTGGAAAATCTTTTGGGGCGGGATATGAGTGTGAAAAAAGACGGGGAGGGACCGCAGATACTCATTTACCATACCCATTCCCAGGAAGCGTTTGCGGATTCCGTGGAGGGGGACGTGTCCACGACTATCGTGGGGGCGGGGGAGAGGCTTGCCGGGATACTGCGGGAAGAATACGGTTTTACGGTGCTGCACCATACGGGGGAATATGACGTGACGGCGAGGGACTATGCGTATTCCAATTCCCTGCCTGCCTTGGAGCAGCTTTTGTCGGAGAATCCGTCCATTGAGGTGGTGATTGACCTGCACCGCGATGCCGTGCCGGAAGGGAAAAAGCTGATGGTGGAGCTGCAGGGGCGGCCTACGGCACAGTTCATGTTTTTTAACGGGCTGAGCCGGACGCGGCAGAACGGGGATATTGATTATCTGGAGAACCCTTACGTGAATGATAACCTGGCGTTTTCGTTCCAGGCCCAGGTGGCGTGCAACGAGTATTATCCGGGGGTGGCAAGGAGGATTTACTTAAAGGCATACCGCTATAATATGCATTTACGTGCAAAATGCATGTTAATCGAGCTGGGGGCGCAGACGAATACGGTGGAGGAAATCATGAATGCCTGCGATCCGCTGGCGCATGTGATTGCGAAGGTACTAAGCGGGGAAACGGGGGATGTGGCGCGGGATGCGGCGGGGGTGGAACTTTTGGAGTAGTTGGGGGATGTGTGGGCGGACGCGCGGACAGGAGTCCTTTGCATCCTTGCCCATTTCTCCTTAGGTGTCCGCATTCTGCTAAGAAAAACTCCGCCGGAAACGAAGCACGGAAAATCCGGGACAGGCACTCCCGCTGCCGCCGCCCCGCAAAGGACTCCTGTCCGCGCTGGGTGTCAGGTTAAGGTTATGGAGGGCTGCATCGGATTTGTGCTGTGAAAGAGGTGATTTAATTAGTGGCTGCTTGTCTGCAGATGACGGTGAAGTTGGTTTTTTGGTCCTTTTCGGAACGGGTCAGCCAGTATTGCAGGGTTTCTTTGTCCATGTAGCGGGTGA
>CANTGP010000424.1 GCA_947653315.1 uncultured Lachnospiraceae bacterium | reverse complement strand
GTGTCCGATTACTTCTAAGTAGATTATACATGAGAGCCGCTTGATTTTCAAGCGGCTCTTTTTACATATCACGGAAATCTGCTTTCAATTCCCGAAGGGAAATACAATGCCGGCAACATATGCATCCAAAACGGCAACATGCATTCCGGTATCTTGCATCGGGAAAAAGGTGTGCTAAAATCAAAAACAGAAAACAACCGGAAGGGGGAAAGATGTTTTGCGGATTCAGGTGGAAATCAGGGAAGACGTGCCAGAAACGGTCGTCACGGTCACATGCCGGGAGCGGACGGCGGAAATCGATAAGCTGGTGGCGGCATTAAAGATTACGGAACGGAAACTGACGGTAACGAAAGGCGGATGTGTAACCGTGTTGGATTTGGAGCAGATTTTATACATGGAGTCGGTGGAGGGGAAATGTTTTGTATATACGGCGGAACATGCTTATGAATCGGACAGCCGACTGTATGAGCTGGAGCGGCAGTTGGGACAATATCTGTTTTTCCGTATCGGTAAGTCCGTTATTGTAAACCTGAAAAATATAGTGTCCATCCAAGCGTATGTGGACCGGCGGCTTTTGCTGACCATGAACAACGGGGAACAGCTTGTCGTTTCCAGACAGTATGCCGACGATATGAAAGAGGCGCTGGGCGTGAAGGGAAAAACGGTCCGGAAGGTCAGAGGGAAAATAAGGGAAAAAACAGACGGGGAAAAAGGGAGGAAAAAGTGATGGAAGACAGAAAAACATTGATTGACTATATAGGTCAAACTTTTCTTGTGTTTGGCATTACCATTACGATAACTACCGCCATCTGCGTATTTGCCGGGGACGGAGCGAAGGGATATTCCACCATGTTTGACCTGGGAAGCGGGGGCATTCCCGTACCTACGGTATTCCAATTCCTGCTTTCGTCAGCCTGTGTCACTTTTTTGCGCTTTGTTTTTTTTACGGATGTGTTCTTCAAGAAAATATCCGTGGCAAAAAGGACGGTCAGCCTGTGTGCTTCCGTCATTCTGCTGGTGGGGGGCTTTGCATACCTGTTTGGGTGGTTTCCGGTGGATGATGCGGTTTGCTGGATTAGTTTCCTGATTTGTTTCGGGATTTGTGTTGCGGGGGGCGCCGTTGTTTCACTGTGGAAAGAAAGGGCGGAAAACCGCCGACTGGAAAACGGATTAAAGAGATTAAAGGAGGAAAAATATGGAGAATAGGAAAGAAAAGCCATGGATGGAAGTAAAGGAATTAACACATTCCTTCGGGGAAAAAAAGGTGCTGGACCATATCTCTTTCCAAATAGGGAAGGGAAAGATGATAGGTCTGTTAGGTCCCTCCGGCGCAGGAAAGACCACATTGGTCAATATCCTGACCGGACAGTTGAAGCCTGACGGCGGAACGGTGAGGCTGACAGGGGAGAGTAACAGGAAGGCGGAAACCTATACCGCCGGAATCATGATGGACAGCTTCGGGTTATATGAAAGGCTGTCGGTTTGGGATAACATGAAACTTTTTGCAAGGATATACGGGGTACCGGTGGAACGGATCGGTAAGCTGCTTGACCGGGCAGGTCTTTGGCAGGCACGGAAGACGGCGGTGGGCAGGCTGTCCAAGGGAATGCGCAGCCGGGTAAATTTATGCCGTGCCCTTTTAAAAGAAGCGGATATCCTGTTTTTGGACGAACCGACTTCGGGTTTGGATCCCGCCACTACGGAAAAAATCCACGGACTGCTGATGGAGGAAAAAGAGGCTGGTACCACGGTATTCTTAACCACCCACAACATGCAGGAAGCGGCAGGGCTTTGTGATTATATTTTCCTGCTGCATGAAGGGAAAATCGTGGAGCAGGGGGCGCCAAAAGATATTTGCAGGAAATATAATTCCGAGAACCGGATTGAGGTCATATTAAAATGCGGAGAAACCCATATCATTCCAAACGCAAAGGAAAGCGCGGCGGCGCTGGCTGGATGGATGGATGCGGAGGAAGTATTGAGCGTACATTCTTCGGAACCGGATTTGGAGCACGTCTTTCTGCTGCTTACGGGAAAGAAACTGGCCGGGTGAAACCGAAAAAAAAGAAAAGGATCAATGCTGCATAATAACCGTTAAAACAGTTTTACCTAAAAGGAGTAAGCCATGAATCATATTATAACCATGATAAAAAAGCAGTTAAAGGATACGTTAAAAAACAAAGCCGTCCTCATCCAGTTTGTGATGTTTCCCTTTATGGGTGTGTTTATGACGAACGCGGTGAAGATTGACGGAATGCCTCCTAATTTTTTCACGAACCTGTTTGCCTCCATGTATGTGGGGATGGCGCCGCTGGTGGCCATGTCCGCCATTATTTCGGAAGAAAAGGAGAAGAATACGCTGCGGGTTTTACGCATGGCAGGGGTGACGCCGTGGGAATATCTTGCCGGTATCGGATGTTATGTGTTTACATTCTGTATGGCGGGGGCTGCGGTCTTTTGCCTGCTGCTGGAAGAAGGAACGCCGCTTTCCGGCAGGCTGCTGTTTTTTGCCGCCATGGCGGTGGGAACCGTAGTATCCCTTACGGTGGGGGCAGCAATCGGCGTGGGCTGTCCCAACCAAATGTCCGCCACTTCCGTTACGGTACCCGTCATGATGGTCTTTTCGTTCCTGCCCATGCTGTCCACCTTCAATGAAACGGTGGCGAAAGCGGCAAAGTATCTTTATTCGGAACAGTTGCGCATTGTGGTAAACGCCGCCGGGGAAGGGCGGATGGAATACGGCAATCCGCTGGCAGTTGCCATGAACCTGCTTGCGGCGGGCGGATTGTTTTGGGTATTGTACCGGAAACGGGGGCTGGAGTTATAAATATAAAAGAGATAGCCGTTCAGTCTGAAATGTTGTGTTCGTAGGTGGAGGCGGATGCCGGACGCCGGACGCAGAAAACAAGAACGGTACGCCCTGCCCGGTTTGTTCCTGCCGCCCCGCGCTTCCCTGCCGATGGCTGTTCAAACCTGACTGCAAAAATGGGCTATTTCTAATTGTTCCCAAAGGGCGG
>CANTGP010000423.1 GCA_947653315.1 uncultured Lachnospiraceae bacterium | reverse complement strand
CGTAATGTTTATCGGGTATTGGCGATGGATGGTAAAGCGGTATTTGTGGACGCAGACAAGCCTATTGTGGAGATTTATTATTTAAATGGTTTCTTGGCAAAATGACGTTGTGGTGTGGACAGTAGTGGGAGTATGCGGAGGTGGTGGAGAATGGGTGAGGGATTGATTTCGGTGATTGTGGCGGTGTACAATATTGAGGGGTATTTGCAAAGGTGTGTGGATTCGGTTTTGGGGCAGTCGTATGGGGCGTTGGAGGTTATTTTGGTGGATGACGGGTCTACGGATGGGTCGGGGGGGATTTGTGACGGTTATGCGGCGCGGGATGATAGGGTGCGGGTGGTGCATAAAAAAAACGGGGGGCTTTCGGATGCGCGGAATGCGGGGCTTGCCATAGCCCGTGGGGATTATATCGGGTTTGTGGACGGGGATGACTGGATTGAGCCGGATATGTACCGGGAGATGTACGGGGCTTGTGTGCGGGGGGATGCGCAGATTGCGGTCTGCCGGTATAAACAGATTACAAGGTCGGGTGTTATTGACGCTTCCACGGGTAATAGTGTATTATTATCAAAAGCGGAGGCGTTGGAAATATATGTCTGCGGGGATGAGAGGTATTTGATTTATAATTCCGTGTGGAGTAAGCTGTTTTCCGCAGAGTTGATCCGGGGGATGCGGTTTCCGGTGGGGAAGAATTCCGAGGATATTATGTTTACCACGAAGGCGTTTTGTAAGATGGAGCGGCTGGTTTATCTGGATACGGCGTATTATAATTATGTGTTGGACCGGGAAGGCAGTATTATGAATGAAAAGGCGGGGGAGCGCAGGTTAAAGGATGAGATTCCGTTTTGGCGGGAGCAGATTGCTTATTTTGCCGAAGTAGGGCTGCCCGGTCTTTCCGATAAGGCGGCTTATCATTTTTACCGGAGGATGTTGTTTTATTTTATTGATTTTATGGGGCAGAAGTCCACGAGGGGATTTGCGGGGGAAATTATGGGGCAGATCCGGGAGGATAAGAAGAAGGGGACGGTTGACAGGATTTACGGGATGGATTTCGTGGCGGCGGGGGATAAGGTGCGGATGAAACTGGCGCTGGCGGCTCCGGCGTTGTATTATGGGTTGGTAAGGGTGTACGATCAATTTGTGGTACCGTTCCGGGTGGGGGTGCGCAAAGCCTTGCACGGGATGCGGAGAGGAAGCTGAACGGTTCCGGATTGGGAAGGATTAGACGGATAGGTGTGTATATGAGCTTGGTAAAAAGAGTGGTTGCGATATTGACGGGGAGACAGAAAAAGTGGCTGGCGGTAATGCTTGTGATGATGTTGGTGGGCGCCGGATTGGAAACGGCGGGGACTTCGTTGCTGATTCCGTTTATTAACGTTGCCATGGAGCCGGAGAGTATTTTTGAGGAGGAATACCTGAGGTACTTTTATGATTTGATGGATTTGGAAAGCACGAACGGGTTCCTGATTATGCTGGCTGTGGTGCTGAGTGTGGTATTTGTGGTGAAGAATGTCTATCTGTATTTTATGTATTATGCGCAATACCGTTTTATTTATAACGGTCAGTATAATACGTCCCGGAATTTGTTTAAGGATTATGTGCGCCGGCCCTATGAATTTTATTTGGATGCCAGTACACCGGTGGTGATGCGGCATATTATGAGTGACGTGAACGGGTCTTATAACCTGTTGCTTACGTTTTTGCAGCTTTTTACGGAGTTGTTTATTTTTGCGGCGCTTTTACTGCTGGCTTTGGTGAACAGTCCGGAGATGACGGTGGTGATGTGCGTGGTTTTGGGGGGGATTCTGCTTGCCAATAAGAAGATTCTCGGTCCCGTTCTGCGGCGTTTCGGGCATGAGGTGCAGACTAACAGCGCCCTGACCACCAAGTGGATTATGCAGGCGGTCAACGGAATGAAGGAGACGAAGGTACTGAATAAGGAGCGGTATTTCGTGGAGCAGTACGAAAAGAGTGCGGACAGGCTCAATACCATTCAAAAAAAGCAGAACTCCATGCAGAATATTCCGCGCCTTTTAATCGAAACGGTGTGTATGTGCGGGATTTTGCTCGTGTTGGCAGTGTTTTTGGCAATCGGGAATAATTTGAATGAGATGATTACGCAGATTGGGATTTTGGCGGTGGTTGCGATTAAGCTGATGCCGAGCGCCAATAAATTGTCGACGTACCTGAATAATATTGCGTATTACGAGCCGTCGCTGACGGCGGTGGAGGATATTATTATCCGCAGTAACCAAAAGGATGTGCAGACGGATATTCTGTTTTTAAAGGATGAGGAAATCAAGCCTGTGGATTTCCAAAAGGAAGTGAGATTGGAACATATCAGTTACCGTTATCCGAATACGGATTTGGATATTTTAAAGGATGCCGGGGTGACGATTCCGATTGGGAAGTCCGTCGGGTTTATCGGACCTTCCGGCGCGGGGAAGTCCACGACGGTGGATATTCTGTTGGGGCTTTTGGAGCCGCAGCAAGGAAAAGTTACGGTGGACGGCGTGGATATCCGTACCAATCTGCCCGGATGGTATGCGAAGGTGGGTTATGTGCCGCAGATGATTTTTATGCTGGACGATACGATCCGGAACAATGTGGCGTATGGGGTGGACGAAAAGGAGATTGACGAGCAGCAGGTATGGTATGCGTTAAAGGAAGCGCAGATGGACGAGTTTGTCAGGGGGCTTCCGGAAGGGCTGGATACCAGTATCGGGGAACGGGGGGTGCGGATTTCCGGCGGGCAGAGGCAGCGGCTTGGGATTGCCAGGGCGCTGTATACGGAGCCGGAAATCATGATTTTTGACGAGGCGACGTCGGCGCTGGATAATGATACGGAGTCGGCGATTATGGATGCCATTGAGAGATTGCATGGGAGGAAGACGCTGGTGATTATTGCGCACAGGCTGACGACGATTGAGAAGTGTGATGCGGTTTACAGGGTGGAGAAGCAGGGGTTCTGGAGGGAGAGATGAACTTGCCCGGTACGGTGCGGAGTTTTCCGGTACGGTG
>CANTGP010000422.1 GCA_947653315.1 uncultured Lachnospiraceae bacterium | reverse complement strand
CAAAACAATTCAGACTAAACCGTCACCCTGCCAATAAGCCGCACATCCTGCAAAGAAGCCCCGACCAAAATCCCGTATTCCCCGGCATTGACTGCAAAGTCCCCTGCCGCTTCGTCAAAATATGCAAAATCCTTTCTGGAAAGCCGGATATTCACCCGCCTGCTTTCCCCCGGCGCCAAATCCACCTTTTCATAGCCTCTTAACTCTTTTACCGGTTTCTCCGTCTTTCCGGTTCTGTCGCTGACATAAAGCTGTACGGTTTCCTTCCCGGTACGGTTTCCCGTATTTTTTACGATGCAGCTTACGTTCACGTAAAATTCCGCCGCATTCTCCTGCTTTTCCACAGCCAAATCAGAATAGGCAAACTCCGTATAAGACAGCCCGTGCCCAAAGCAGTACTGCACCGGCACGTTCTGTTTTTCGTAATAACGGTACCCGACGTAAATCCCTTCCCGGTAATGCAGCAGCTTTTCTTCCCCAAACTCGCCGACACAATGGGCGCTGCAGTCCTTATGGCTGTAAGGAAAGCTCTCCGGCAGCTTACCGGAAGGGTTTACTTCCCCAAGCAGTACTTCCGCCAGGGCATTGCCGCCCTCCATTCCCGCATACCAGCTCCATACCACCGCTTTCGCCTTTTTCTCCCAGCGTCCCATCTCCACGGGGGAACCTGCCACCATAATCACAACGGTATTGGGATTTGCTTCCAGCACCGCTTCGATGACCTCATCCTGTCCGTAAGGCAGTTTCATGTCCGCCCGGTCCCGGCCTTCCACATCATATTCATGGTCCAGCCCGCCGACAAAAACAACCTGCTCATACTCCCCGGCATACCTCACCGCTTCTTCCAGCAGTTCCTTCCGCTTCCGTGCCGTCTGTGCATCCACCTGCTCTGCCTGCCGCCCGGTTCCGCCTCCGTCTTTTAAGCTGTCTTCCTGCCAGTTCGTCCCGTCTTCCTGTTTGTCCTCCCCGTAATACCCTTCCACATATTTCACTTCACAATTCCCGCCCAAATGGGTCTTAAGCCCCATCAGCGGCGAAATCTCATACAATGCCTTAATTTCCGCACTTCCGCCCCCGTTGGAATGAATTTTATCCGCATTGCGCCCGATGACCAGCAGCTTTTTCAATTTTTCTTTTTCCAAGGGAAGGCGTCCTTCCTCATTTTTTAGCAGAATCACGGATTCCCGTGCCGCCTGCAGCGTCACTTCCCTGTGGGCAGGCGTATTGTAACTGCCGCGCTTCCGCTCCGTGTCCACGGCAACTTTCCGCTCCGCATCCACATCAAACATATGCAGGGACAGCATCAGCCACAAAATATGCCTTACTTTTTCATCCACCGCCCCTTCGTCCACTTCCCCGTTTTCCACCGCTTTTTTTAACGGCTGCGCCATACAGTAATCATCAAAATTATCGGTCACGGACATCTCCAAATCCAAACTGCAAAGCGCTGCCTCCTTCGTATGATGCACCGCACCCCAGTCGGAAATCACCGCTCCTTCATATCCCCACTCTTTCCTAAGAATTCCGTCCAACAAAAACCGGCTCTCACAGCAATGCTCTCCCCTTAACAAATTATAAGCGCCCATAATGGAATAAGACCCGCCCCTGTTTACCGCCGCCTCAAAAGCAGGCAGGTAAATCTCCCGAAGCGCCCTGTCGTCCACCTCCGTATCCACCCAAAGCCGCCGTGTCTCCTGGCTGTTTACCGCAAAATGCTTCACGCACGCCGCCACGTCATGTTCCTGAATCCCCTGAATGAGAGGCACGCACTGTTCCGCCGTCAGGTAAGGATCCTCGCTCATATACTCAAAATTTCTCCCGTTTAACGGACTCCTCTTAATATTGATTCCGGGCGCCAAAATGACATCCTTCCCACGGCCCCTCGCTTCCTCCCCCAAAACGCTCCCACAGGCATGGGCAAGTTCCCTGTTCCAAGTGGATGCGATTGCCGAATTGCTGGGCAGGTAAGACACATAATCTTCCGTGCCCCCCGCCGGAATCCAGGCCGCATTCTCAAACTCCGCCCGCACCCCCATGGGACCGTCCGACATATACAAAGCCGGAATCCCCAGCCGCTCCACCGCCTTCGTCCGGAACAACCCGTCCCCATGGATCATTCCGATCTTCTCCTCCAACGTAAGCTCCCTCAATAAAATCTCTGCCTTTTCCTTCACATCATTCCCAATCTTCATCCCGTCCCGTTTCCTTTCCCGCTTCTCTTTTTATTTTTCCTTAATCTTTTTCTTTCCTTAATCTTTGTCTTTCTTTATTCTTTATTCTTTATCTTTCCTTTTCCCTATATTCCCTTCTCTTTCCCTTATCTTCCTTTTTCTGATATTCCCTATATTTTATCCAATAATTCATACAAATCATGAATTCCTTCTTCTGCCTCCCCGTTACGCCTTATCCGGATAAATCTACAGTCCGCACGAAGCGCCGTCTTCCTGTCCTTTTCTTCATCACCGACAAAAACCAATTCCGTCACCGGAACCGCAAATTTTTCGGAAATCATCCGCAGCCCTGTCACATTCGGCTTCCGGTACCCGGCAACGGCCGATGAGACATAATAATCAAAATACCCCAGCAGCTCCGGAATATCCCTTTTAAAAATTTCATCCGGCATCGCACTCGGCAAATCGGTAAACGCCGCTATGGCAAACCCCATTTCTTTCAGTTTCCGCAATACATCCACGGTATCCGGGTAAATTTCCGCCCTTAACCCCAACCCCTTCCAAAACGTTTCGATACAGCTTTGGATAGGAATATCCACATGCCAATGCCCCAATGCCTTTGTAAAAATATATTCCGCAGAATACTCCTTCTCCCTGCCGCTCAATCTCGGATTAAACTCCTTCAACACCTGAAACGACTGCCCGACGGCTTCCTCCGTAACATCACAGTGAAATTCCCGGACAACCGCCTCCAACCCCCGCCCGTAAAAATCCACCCAGGAATAAGGCATCCCCACATACTGCATCAACGTACCACCCAAATCAAAAACCACAACTCCCACAACAAACCTCCCTCCAATACAACTCCAT
>CANTGP010000421.1 GCA_947653315.1 uncultured Lachnospiraceae bacterium | reverse complement strand
TTCCCAAATATCCCCCTATTACCTCCCAAACGGAAGCCTTCTCAAAGCCAAGCCGCCACGCTGCCACACCGCCGATTTCATATTTCTGCATGATACCCAGCTTCGCTTCTATGGACTGCTCGTCCTCCAGCCATATTTGGTAAAACGCGCTGCCCTCACTGGCTTCCGCATAGTTTTGGCATGCCGCTTCGTCCCACCGGACTTCCATGTTATGGTTCGCCACAAACTGCTCCGCCATCTCCATCCCTACCGCCTCGCTGGTCAGGTCCGCCCCCTCGCTTTTCCAAATACGGGTGTAAAAAGGAAGGGCATTTATGACCTTATGGGCAGGAACCTGCTCCACCGTCCTGCTGATGCCATCCTCCACGAAACCGATGGATGCCACACTCCCCGCTTCCCGGCTTCCGCTGTAATGCTCGTCATATCCCATGATAATCACATAATCGGCGAATACTCCCTGTTCCTTCCGGTTGTAATGGTCCGTATCCCCCGTGGGCACATAATTGTCCACCGAAAGAACCAAACCGCTTTTCCTGCACTCCACGGACAATTCCCGGATAAACTGGACAAAATGCGTCCCCGCATCCTGACTGATGCTCTCGAAATCCACATTAATTCCGTCCAAACCGTATTCCAACGCCGTATCCACCAGGTTGCGGATCAAATACGCCCTCCTGCTCGTATGGGACAGCAGTTCATAAGTATCCACCGCATCCCTGTTGGAAAAATTATCGATTAATCCCCACACTTCCAAACCCATATCATGGGCGCGCGCCACATAATCCGATGTGGCAAAACTGGAAAAATTCCCTTCGCTGTCCGTCAGGGCAAACCATGTGGGTGAAATCACGTTAATCCCCTCCGTATTCTGCAACACCGACACCAGCGTATCGTTCCCGCCGGTTCCCGCCACCACATGCCAGCCTAAATTAATTTTATAAGGTCTGGTCAGGCTGGTAAATTCAGGATTACGGAATCCTGCTTCGTCCGCCCCCTGCGTCTTCGGCTGCAAATCCTCCACTGCCATTCCGGCGTTCTCCGTCTCCAACCGTTTGTTTTCCACATAGCCGATTAAGGCATCCTCCGTCTTAACCTTGCTCCATGTTTCCATTTCTTCCAATATAATTACCGTATCCCCTTCCGCCAAATCGGCAAGAATCGGGCTTTTCACGCCGCCCTGGTAACGGACCGCCGTTTTTTTCGTAATCCTGCCTTCCTTCCCTTCCTGCGGGGTTCCCGTATATACCTGCATCCGGTTCGGCTCCGAAAACGCCTCGTACGTAAAGTCCGCAAACAGCTTCACGTAATCGGCCGCCAAATAAAGCACTTCGCTGCTCCCGTCCGGTCCCGCCCCGTACAAAGCAATGGGCGCACCCATATCCACGGAGCCTTCCGCCGTGGAAGTGGAATAAGAAGAAGCGCCGATTTCCACCCTTACGGTATCCTCCGGCATGGTATATAATAGCAACTGCTCGTTCCTGTCCTCGTAAAACCTGTCGTTAAAATACTTCTGTACCGTCGCCATATCAAAATAATAAACGCCGCCAATCAGCTTCGCTTTTTCTTCCACCCGTTCGTCCCGAAGCACGATGGCAACCTCATCCTCTTTTTCAATCCCAAAATATTCCTTCAAATCCGCACGTTCCTTGGAATAAGAATATTTCTCCGCCAATTTCACGCCTGCGCTGACCGCCACGATTAAAATAATAAGGACGATCGCAGTAAATACCGGAATTAATTTTTTCATTTATCCAGCTCCCTTCCAACCGTCCTTATTATAGCAAACTATTTCTGTACCGTCATTAACAAATTTGACTTTTTACGGCTTTTTTTGACAGCGTATCCTGATACAGCCATTCGGGGGTCTTCCTGTCCATATACCGCTTTTCTTCCGGTACGCTGTCTTTACTTTTTGCATCGAAGTCTTAACCGGCGGCGCAGACTGCCGCTCCCCAAAGCCGGACAAAACCAAACGGAGGCTTTTTCTTTCCCGTATTTTTTATGGCATTCCGTGATATAATCCCCAATTTCTGTCCATACTTTATAGGCGCGCATCCACCCTCCGGCAAATCTTCCTACATGAAAATGCTGTTATTTTCAAAACTAAGATATTAATTAAAAGAAATTATTAATAAGATATCAATATAATAAAGACATCATTATAAATTATTAGGCGTACCACCCCCTGCCCCAACCATGCAACAAGGAATCCTGTCCAAGGTTTTTCATATTTTTGACGGAATGTCCGGACATGCATCAACATAAAATACTAAAAATAAAATTACCCTCTTTTTAAATAAATATTCGTGAATGTGAATGATAATAACGTGAAATCTTTTTGGAAAATTTTATTTTCTGAACAGGCACATAAGCCTGTAAGACTCCTCCCATACTACTAAAGCGGGAGAAAAGATTGAAATACCTTTTACTGCCGTCCCTGCATAAAATAATGGAAACGGCAAATGATATTCCAATTATATCATTTTACCGATACAGCCGTAATCCTGCAGGTACATGCGCATTGTACCGCAGCTTACCCTGTTGAAATAAACCATGCCTCCTTCCGTTGCCGATTATCCGGAGACATTCCATGTGTTTGATTATAACAGACACATTTTCAAGATGCAAGAAAAAAATGGAATTTTGTCACAATTTTATTAAAAAATTTTAAACAGTGACCGATTTCTATTGACTTAAACAGGCGGAAAGTATAATATACTTTTAACTGTAAGGTATCAAGATTCAGGATTCCAAAATCAGTGGGCGCTGCATCCATAAATCTGCAGCTTTGGGTATTGACCGGGGCAGCACCGGATTCAGGTTAGTCACAATATAAATGAGGTGGCAGTATCTTAATAGTGAGGATGTGATAACATGAAAATTGAAAAAGTAAACGACCATCAGATTCGCTGTACGCTTACCAGGGAAGATTTAGCCGACCGTGAATTAAAAATCAGTGAACTTGCATACGGAACCGAAAAAGCAAAGAATCTGTTCCGCGATATGATGCAGCAGGCATCTTTTGAGTTTGGATTCGAAGCAGAAG
>CANTGP010000420.1 GCA_947653315.1 uncultured Lachnospiraceae bacterium | reverse complement strand
GGGTTCCTCATTAAGCCAGGCTCCATCAATCTTTTCATATGTTGGATCCGTTCCGCCATGGCATAAAAACGATCAAAATCCATGGCTTTCAGGTATTCGCCGTTCATCCATTTTAATTTCGTATAATCAAATACCGCCGGTGATTTGGATATATGGTGGTAATCGAAGATATTGGCAAGCTCCTCCAAAGAGAAAATTTCCTCATTGCCTTCGGGACTCCAGCCAAGCAGCGCCACGAAATTCACCACCGCTTCCGACAAAAATCCCTGCCCGATTAAATCTTCATAGGAGGAATGCCCGCACCGCTTGGAAAGTTTATGGTGCTCCTCGTCGGTAATGAGCGGACAGTGGACGTATACCGGCACTTCCCAGCCGAAGGCTTCATACAGCCGGTTATACTTCGGGGAGGAAGACAGGTATTCGTTGCCCCTCACCACATGGGTAATCCCCATCAGATGATCGTCCACCACATTGGCAAAATTATAAGTGGGATACCCGTCGGATTTGATGAGGATCATGTCGTCCAATTCCGCATTGTCCACCGTAATATCCCCGTAGATTTCATCCCGGAACGTTGTGGTACCTTCCGTCGGGTTGTTCTGGCGGATGACATAGGGGATACCGGAAGCAAGTTTGCTTTCCACTTCCTCTTTGGACAGGTGGAGACAATGTTTGTCGTAAACATTGATTTCTTTCCCCGCCACGGTTCTGTTTAAGGATGCCAGCCGTTCCTTATCGCAGAAACAATAATAGGCTTCCCCTTTTTCGATTAATTTTTTTGCATATTCCAAATAAATGCCCTTTGCCTGACGTTCGCTCTGCACATAAGGTCCCACGCCCTTATCCTTGTCCGGTCCTTCGTCATGGATTAAACCTGTTTTCTCCAAGGTGCGGTAAATAATTTCCACCGCTCCCTCCACATACCGTTCCTGGTCCGTGTCCTCAATGCGGAGGATGAAATCCCCGCCCTGATGTTTCGCAATGAGGTAGGCATACAGCGCCGTCCTTAAATTTCCCACATGCATACGCCCTGTGGGGCTTGGTGCATATCTTGTCCTGATTTTCATGAGCCTTATCCTTCTTTTGGTCCTTTCCTTTTTTACGCTTTTCCTTTTTTGCGCTTTTCCTTTTTATTCCGTAGCTGTTTCTGTTTTCCTTAACGGCTATTTTCCTTATCGGGTATTTTTTTAGCTGCCGCAGCTTTAAAGCCTGCCACTTCTTTTGCCGCCTGCGGAATGGCGATGTTGGTTCCGGCGCCCGCGATACAGCCGCCGGGACATGCCATGCCTTCGATTAAACACCCGTTTTTCTTTCCAGCCTTGGCAAGCATTAACATCTTCCTGCATTCCGAAAGGCTTTCCGCGTGTTCGATATTCACTTCCACGTCGGGGTAATATTCCCGGATGCATTCCTCGATGGCTTCCGCCACACCTCCCGCCACACCGTAACCGCGTCCTGCCCCCGTGGCATCCGCCAGCGGTTCCCCGGCGCTTACGGAATTTAAGTCAATGCCCTTGGCTTCAAACATGCCCGCCAGTTCTTCGAACGTAATGACGAAGTCCACATCCGAACGGATGGTCCTTCTGGAAGCCTCCAGTTTCTTGGACGCACAGGGACCGATAAATACCACGCTGGCATCCGGATGGTCTTCCTTAATCCTGCGTGCCGTCGCCACCATGGGCGTCAGTTCATTGGAAATTTTATCTATGGTTTCCGGGAAAAATTTCTTTGCCAGCATGGACCAGGACGGACAGCAGGACGTCAGAAGGAACGGAAGTTCCTTTGTGGCAACCGCATGTACGTAATGCTCCGCTTCCGCCATCGCTCCCATGTCGGCGCCGATGGCCGTTTCGTATACGTCATAAAAGCCCAAGTCTTTTAAAGCGCCTTTTATCATATCCGGCGTTACCTTCGCACCGAACTGTCCCACGAAAGCGGGGGCAACCTGTGCAATAATCTTGCGTCCCGACTGCATTGCACGGATGAGCTGGAAAATCTGGGATTTATCCGCAATGGCCCCGAACGGGCAGTTCACCATGCATTGGCCGCAGGAGACGCATAAATCCGTATCGATAACCGCCCTTCCTTTCGCGTCATTTTTAATGGCGTTGACGCCGCAGGCGGACAGACAGGGCCTTACCTGATGGGAAATGGCATCGTAAGGGCAGACGGTTTTGCATTTTCCGCATTTGATGCATTTTTCCTGGTCGATGATGGACTTGCCGTCCTTCATGGATATCGCGCCCCTCGGGCAGACTTCCCGGCACGGATGCGCCACGCAGCCCATGCACTTATCCGTAACTTCATAACGGTTTTCGGGGCAGGCGTTGCATGCCGACGGAATCACCTGCATTAACGGCGGCTCATAATATTTTTCGTCAATATTGCTTTCCGCAAGCCCCTGCGTCACATGCACCGGCATGTTTTCGGGACGTAAGGACAGTCCCATGGCAAGCCGGATGCGTTCCCGGACGATGGCGCGTTCCCGGTATATGTTTCCGTATTGCGACTCGTCATAATCCACAATCTTATAAGGTAACGCTTCCACGTCATTGATCAAATCTTCCGAATGATAAGCAAGATCCGCCACTTCCTTAAATACGCGGCGGCGTATTTTCCGTACCTGTGTATCGATGCCTCTCATAGTTTTACCCTTTTCTCCTTCTTCCCGCGGACTGCCGCGTTATTACCGGAACATGCCGTAACGACGGTTTTTCAGATATGCTCCGGGGTTCCGCCCGTAAAAATAAATATACGTTTCACATTGTTAACAATTTATCATTGTCGCCTTGTTCTATTTTTACACAAATGCCATATGAAATCAAGGTGTTTTGGAGATTTTCTTTCTTAACAGGTAAGCGTTCAGTCTGAAAGGATGTGTTGGGATGCGGAGGCGGACGCACGGGAGGGATTTTTTTGCAGGGCGGCGGCAGCGGGATTGCATGTCCCGGTTTTCCGTGCACTTTTTCCGGCTGGGAGTTTCTAAGCAGAATGGCGTAAGTGTTCACAGGCTGCGGGACGCCCTCAAGCGGCATCCATGCCGCATCGGGCTGAAATGGGCATCC
>CANTGP010000419.1 GCA_947653315.1 uncultured Lachnospiraceae bacterium | reverse complement strand
GTCCCCCAAAATAATCCCTCCCTTGCGTCCGCTCTTTTCACCGCCTCGCATTGACCAACCCAGTACTGTTTTTCCATCTTTTTTGGACTGAAACCACCGAAAAATGACGGATGCTTTCCCTGTTTTGACATTTTCCGAAAAGAAATCCCCAATTTCCACCGAGTTATCCACATATGACATCCATGTCATTTTCACTGACCCGCAAATCATATTAGCGCTTTTTTTTACGTCATTTAACAAAATTTCCTCATTGCCTGCGGAAACCATGTTCAAATTCCGTCTGCCATGCTATAATCAGAGATACCGTGCAAAAACAGTGCAAAACGGAAGAAAAGAGGAACACATATGTTAAAATTAGGATCCCATGTAGGCATGAAAGGAAAGGAAATGTTTCTTGGTTCCGCCAAGGAAGCGTTTTCCTATGGCGCCAATACGTTCATGGTATTTACCGGCGCGCCACAGAACACGAAACGGAAACCGACCGGGGAGTTGAATATCGATGCGGCTTTGGCATACATGGAGGAGCACCGGATTACGGAGCCCGTCATCCATGCCCCCTACATCATTAACCTGGGCAACAGTATCAATGCGGAAACGTTCCGCCTTGCCGTGGATTTCCTGTCCATGGACGTGGAACGGACCGCCGCCATGGGAAGCCATACGCTGGTACTGCATCCCGGCGCACATGTGGGCGCCGGTTGCGAAGCGGGCATACGCAAAATAGCGGAAGGACTCAATGAAATACTGTCGAAAGATACCCCCTGTCATATCGCCCTGGAAACCATGGCAGGAAAAGGTTCGGAAATCGGCAGGAGTTTCGAGGAATTGGCTGCCATTTTTGACCAGGTTAGTCATAATGAAAAACTGCGTATCTGCCTCGACACCTGCCACATGCACGATGCAGGATATGATATCATCCACGGTTTTGACGGAGTTCTTGCAAAACTGGACCGTCTGATTGGTATTGATAAAGTCGCCGTCCTCCATATCAACGACAGCAAAAACCCCTGCGGCGCCGGAAAAGACCGCCATGCCAATATCGGGGACGGACATATCGGTTTTGAAGCGCTCCACCGGATTGTACACCACCCCGCATTTGAGGACATCCCTAAAATCCTGGAAACCCCTTACCGTCCAAGCATGGAGGATCCGTCCAAACTCCTTCCGCCTTACAAAGAGGAAATAGCCCGTTTAGCTGTTCCTTATACGGATTGACCTTTTTAGTCAAGCCAGCGTATCTCACAGCCACTCATCCCAAAAACGCTCCACCCGTCTGGCGATTCCGTCCACCGTTACGCTTTCATACGCTTCCCACTCCCTCGGGAACATTCTTTGGTAGGCGCGGTTTAAGAACCTTTCATCCAAAAGCGCAACGATTCCCACATCCTGTGCGGTACGGATGACCCGCCCCGCCGCCTGTAAGACTTTATTCATTCCCGGATAGCGGTAAGCATAATCGAACCCGCTTTCCCCCATTCCGTCAAAATAATTCTTGAGAATCTCCCTTTCGTTGCAGACCTGCGGCAGCCCGGTACCAACGACCACCGCCCCGATCAGGCGGTCTTCTTTCAAATCGATTCCCTCGCTGAAGATTCCCCCAAGTACGCAGAAGCCAATCAGGATTTTATCCAATCCGTCTTCCCCTCCGGCAGAAACCGCCGCAGTCATACCACAACCGCAGTTGCCGGAAAAACGCTGCAGAAATTCCTCCCGCTCTTTTTCATCCATGCGCTCCTCCTGCACCACGCATTCCATGCAATCTCCGTCATAAAACGCTTCCATGAATACTCCGTGAATCTGCTGCAGGAAAGCATGGGAGGGAAAGAAGACCATATAATTTCCGTGCCTGTTTTTTACGATTTCATGGATATAGGAAGCAATGTTATAATATTCCTCCCGTGTCCTCCTCGTATATTTGCTTGTTACATCGCCGCCAATGAACAGCGCCCTGCGTCCCGCATCGAAAACGGACTGGGCATACACCTCATAATCCCCTTCCTCCGCTCCCAAAAGTTCTTTATAATACCGGATGGGAAGCAGCGTTGCGGAAAAAAAGAGCGTACTTCTTCCCTTTTTCATGCATTCCAAAAGGTTTTTGGACGGATTCACGCAAAAAAGTTTTATGATAAAGGAGCCGTCCCCCCTCATTTCCGAATACACCACATAATTTTCATCCACCCGCTCATAAATATCCAAAAAATGGGTTACTTCAAAATAAAATTGCAAAACCTCCGTCCGTATTTCCTTCGTATGGAAAGCGTCCGGCTTTTCGTGTTCCTCCAAATAGCTTTCCAACGTACTACACAGCCTTTGCAGAGCCATGACAAAAGGAGCGGTATCCTCCTCAATCCGGTATGTCTCACATTCCCGCTTTAGTGTAAGAAGTTCCCGGTTGCATTTTTCCAGCCTCCGCTCCATATTGGCATCCAGACCCTTCATTGTCTTCTTTAGTTTCAAAAAATCTTCCTTACACATTACCGCACTGTACATTTCCCGGCCCCGGTCCACCAGGTTATGGGCCTCATCCACCAGGAAAATAAAGTCCCCCCTGCTTCCGTCGCCGAAAAAACGTTTCAGGTACACATGCGGGTCAAACAGATAATTATAATCACAGATAATGCCGTCGGCAAACAAACTGATATCCAAACACATCTCAAAAGGGCAGACCCGGTGCTTTCTTCCGTATTTCTCCACCGCCTCCCTTCCAAAATTGTCCGAATGGGTCAACAAATCATAAATGGCATCGTTCACACGGTCATAATGCCCCTTCGCATAAGGACAATATTCCGGATTGCACTCGGTTTCCTCCATAAAACAGATTTTGTCCTTTGCGGTCAGCATTACCGTCTTAAATTCCAATCCATGTTCCCTTAGCAGGGCAAAGGCTTCTTCCGCCACCGTCCGCGTAATGGTCTTTGCCGTCAGGTAGAAAATCCGGTCCCCACGGCCTTCCCCCATGGACTTTACCGCAGGAAATACCGTGGATATGGTTTTTCCCACCCCCGTCGGCGCTTCGATAAAGAGCTTCCTCCCATGGTAAATGGTCCGGTATACATAAGTAACCAAATCTTTCTGT
>CANTGP010000418.1 GCA_947653315.1 uncultured Lachnospiraceae bacterium | reverse complement strand
CGTCTTTTTCACGGGACAGGCATCCGTTGGACGGAATATGTGCTGCTTGTGCTCTGTGCGGCGGCATTGGCGGTGGGGATGAATTTGCTGCTGACGCTTACGGGACTTACCGGCATGTCGGCGAATTATACGGAGATTTCGGCAAAGCAGTACGGGGTTCCGTTTGGGCTTGGACTGCTTTTGTATGGGGTGGTGTCCCCGGTGGCGGAGGAAACCGTGTTCCGGGGAGTGATTTACCAAAGAATGCGCAGGTGTTTCCGGGTAATGCCGGCCGTCCTGCTTTGCGGTATTCTGTTCGGTTTTTACCACGGAAATTTGGTACAGGGGGTGTACGGCTGCGTGCTCGGAATTGCGATTACGCTTGTCTGTGAGTGGTACGGGAGTTTATGGGCGTCTGTGCTGTTCCATGGGGCGGCGAATGCGGCAGTGTTCGCGGTAAGCTATGGGAGGGAAGCGTTTGGCGGCACGGCGGTGCCCGTTTGGTGTGCCGGACTGCTTATGGCGGCGGTTGCGGCAGGCATTTTCATGGGGAAAATGCGGTGCGGAAAGGGAGAGGAATCCGGAAATGGCAAGGGAAGCGAAACAATGTAAACAGTGCGGACGGAAAATCTATTTTGACGGGATTTGCATTTCCTGCCGGGCGGAAAATGAGAGGAAAGAAATCCTTGATTTATCCGATTGGGAAGTGGAGGAAAAAATAGGGGAGATTTGTGGCCGTGTGAAAGAAATCGAGGAATGGAAAGAGATTTACGACCTGTGTATGAAGTTGATCCGGTACCGTGATATCAATACGTGCCGGATTGCGGAAGCGGCATGGAAAGAAGGGGTTATCCGGTGTCAGGAATTGTATAAGGATGCGCCGGACCGGATTGTGGATGAAATGATAAAGCGGTTGGGGGATGACGTTACGGATTCCCGCACGGCGGGATATCTGCTGCTGTGTTTGGCACAGGCAGGCGGTGAAAAAGTATTCCGGGCGTTTCTCGATTGGGAAAGGCAGCCCCGTAAATGGCGGGAAAAGCTGTATGTCGGTCCGGCGGTATACGCGACATACGGAGGCTGGTCTTTTGACTCCGAAGGAAATTATTTGGAGACGAATTTCGGGAAATGTTATCCCATGGTGAGGGGAACGGCGGAGGAAAAAGGGAAAAGCCCCGTAAAAATCGGCGTGGGTACGGGGGAAAGGTGTCCCCACTGCGGCGGCCGTATCATGAACCTGCTGGAAATTGACGGTTGCGACCCCCGCTTGGATTTTCTGGGGATAGACGGGAAGGTGAAGGCGAAATGCTGTCCGAACTGTTTTCCTTATGACGAAGGGGGATTCTGCCGTTATGAAATTGACGGGGAAAGCGAAATCATCCCATATGAAAAGAACGGCTTTGAAGCCTGTTTGGAAGACGGGGATATGGAGGAAATGGAAGGCAATACGTATGTGCTGGGGGATACGTCGGTTCCCCTGCGGTATGCCGCGGATTGGGAAGGCGGTTCCTCCATAGGCGGGTTTGCCTTTTGGATCCAGGACTGCGAAATCAGGTCATGCCCCTGCTGCGGGAAACCGATGAAGTACCTTGCCCAAATACAGTGGGATACGGTAATGGACGGCATGGAAGGGAACGCTTATATTGAAATCTGTAAGGAATGTAAAATAATGGCGGTCCTGCACCAGCAGACGTAAAAAGGAATGACTCTTATTTCAGCAGGCATCCGACCAGGCGGAAAACCTGCTCTGCCGTTTCGCGCAGGTTTTGGCTGGCTTGTTCCGGCCGCATGGCTTCCGGCAGGGTTTGTATGGTACGGAGAACCGGGAAAAAGGCATCGATGCCGTGGGCGTTGCAGGCGGAAGCATCTTCCGCGGCACACCCGGAAAAGGCAACGACTTTTTTCCCGTATTTTTTTGCCAGTTTTGCCACGCCGATGGGGGCTTTGCCGAATACGGTCTGCCCGTCCAGCTTTCCTTCGCCGGTGACAACGAAATCGGCGGTTTTGACATAGGATTCCAGTCCGGTTTCATCCAAAACAATCCGAATCCCGGATTCCAATACGGCATTGGTATATGAAAGAAAGGCGAATCCGAGCCCTCCGGCCGCTCCGGTTCCTGCGGCTGCCGCATCGGCATGGGGATATTTTGCCGCGGTAAGCGCGGCGTAGCGTGCCAGCCAGCCGTCCATTTGCGCCACCGCTTCCGGGTCGGCTCCTTTTTGGGGAGCAAACACGGCGCTGCAGCCCTGCGGGCCGCACAGGGGGTTTGTGACATCGCAGGCGATGCGGAACGTGCATTCTTTCAACTCCGGAAGCATGGCGGTGTCCGTAATGGTTTCCAATTCGGCAAGCCCTTTGGCGCCAAAAGAAACCGGCGTCCCGTCTTTTTTTAACATGCCGAATCCCAAAGCCGTCAGCATTCCTATGCCGCCGTCATTGGTGGCGCTGCCGCCGATACCCATGAGAAACCGTCGGCAGCCTTTGGATATGGCATCCTTAATCATTTCCCCGACACCGTAAGTCGTGGTGTACAGGGGATTCCGGTCCGGTGCGTCCACAAGCGTGATGCCTGCTGCGCCGGACATTTCCATGATGGCGGTGTGACCGTCTTTTTTTCCGTTTTTTAAGATTCCGTAAGCGCATTCCACGGGGGAGCCTAAGGGTCCCGTGACCCGGATGCGTTCCAGTGCGCCGCCCATGCCGTGGGTCAGCGCTTCCACCGTGCCTTCCCCGCCGTCGGCAAGCGGGCGGACCCGGATGTCGGCGTGAGGAATGGCGCGTTCTATGCCTTTTTTCACTGCTTCGCCCGCCTCCAGGGAGGACAGGCTTCCTTTAAAGGAATCCATGGCTATGACGATTTGCATTGTGTTTTACGCTTCCTTTCCGTTGGGCAGTATGAAATCCGTGTTTTATATTATACACTGGCCTGTACCGGTTGAAAATGTTATTTTTCATGAATTTACGGAAAAGGGGTAAACGTTCAGCCTGAAATGTTATGTTTGTAGGTGGAGGCGGATGCCGGACGCAAAAGCCAAGAACGGGATGCCCTGCCCCGGTTTGTCCCTGACGCCCTGTGCTCCCCCTGCCGGTAGCTTTTCAAACCTGACTGCAAAAATGGGCTA
>CANTGP010000417.1 GCA_947653315.1 uncultured Lachnospiraceae bacterium | reverse complement strand
CCGACTTTCCGCAGCGGCGGATGCCAGTGATTACCTTGACCTCGCCGTTCCACATATGATGAATCATACGATTCAAATAAGAATCTCGTTTAATCATTATTGTCACCTCGTACTTGCGACGATTGCGTCGCTACTTTCTTGTATAGTATGCCACGAGTTTCTCAAATTATCAATAGCGCCGCAGAAAGTTCATAATAAAATTACGACATTTGCGTCGCAAGTACGAGGTGAAGGACATCTTCCCTACTCGCGCGCCAGGCACCCGCCGACTTTGCCGGCATTCCTCCTTGGGCGCCCGTGTGCACAGAAAAGCCGCAGAACCCAAAGTTCTGCGGCTTTCCACACCATATTCCCCTTTTGTTTCCTTTTCCTTATTTCACAAGCGCCGCCGTCTCCCTCGCAATCGCAAGTTCTTCGTTTGTCGGAATTACCAAAACCTTCGTTTTGGAATCCGCCGTGGATATTACGATGTCTTCGCCGCGTTTTCCGTTCGCTTCTTCATCGATGGCGATACCCAAGTATCCCAAATACCCGCAGACCATGTTACGTACAAAAGAACCGTTTTCCCCAAGCCCCGCGGTAAAACAGATAGCATCCATGCCGTTCATTGCCGCCGTGTAAGCGCCGATGTATTTTGCCACGCGGTAAGCAAAAGTCTTAAGGGTGCGCTTGCCCGCTTCCTCCCCTTTGTGGTAGCTTTCCTCCAAATCGCGGAAATCGGAAGAAAGTCCGCCGGAAAGCCCAAGTACGCCGGATTCCTTGTTTAACACCTTCATGACATCGTCAATGCTCTTGTTTTCCTTATGGGCAAGGAATTCGATGATTGCCGGGTCAATGTCTCCGGAGCGGGTTCCCATAATCAGACCTTCCAACGGGGTAAGACCCATGGATGTGTCCACGCACTTGCCGTTCTTTACCGCGGATACGCTGGCTCCGTTGCCCAAATGGCAGACAATGATTTTCAAATCCCCATAGTTCCTGCCCAATACTTCCGCTGCCCTGTGGGACACGTAAGAATGGCTCGTCCCGTGGAAGCCGTATCTCCTGATTTTGTACTTTTCATAATATTCATAAGGAAGACCGTACAGATAGGCTTCTTCCGGCATCGTCTGGTGGAAGGCGGTATCGAATACTCCCACCATGGGGGTGGAAGGCATCAGTTCCCTGCATGCGGCAATACCAATTAAATTGGCGGGATTGTGCAGGGGCGCCAAATCGTTACACTCTTCAATCGCCCGGATGACTTCGTCCGTAATTACCGTGGATGCCGCAAATTTCTCCCCGCCGTGCACGATGCGGTGCCCTACCGCGCCGATTTCGTCAAGGCTTTTAACCACGCCGGTCTTATCGTCCGTCAAAGCCTGCAGTACCAGTTTAATCGCCTGTGTGTGGTCCGGCATGGGCGTTACGGTGGTAATCTTCTCCCCGCCGTCCGGACTGTATACGAGCTGGCTGCCATCGATACCGATTCTTTCACATAAACCTTTTGCGCTTACCTTTTCGGTTTCGGAATCAATTAACTGGAATTTTAATGACGAACTTCCGCAGTTAATGACTAATATATTCATTTTTGTTTTTCCTCCATTCCCTCGCTTTTTCCGTTCTATGCAAGCTGTGCCTGTACTGCCGTCAGCGCCACAACACCCACAATGTCCTGCCAGGAGCACCCGCGTGACAGGTCGTTGACGGGTTTCGCGATTCCCTGAAGCATGGGACCATAGGCTTCCGCTTTTGCAAGCCGCTGCACCAGTTTATAACCGATATTCCCGCAGTCTAAGTTGGGGAAAATCAACACGTTTGCTTTTCCTGCCACTTCGCTGCCGGGGGATTTGGATTTTGCAACCTGGGGAACCAGCGCGGCATCCGCCTGCAGTTCACCGTCCAATGCCAGGTGGGGATACTGCTCATGGGCAATTTTCGTTGCTTCCACCACTTTGTCCACCAAGGCATGTTTTGCGCTCCCCTTCGTGGAATGGGACAGCATGGCGATAACCGGTTTGGAGCCTACCAACTGCTTAAAGCTCTTGGCGCTGGAATCCGCTATGGCAGCCAGTTCTTCCGCCGTAGGGTCCTGGTTCAGCCCGCAGTCCGCAAAAAGGAATGTTCCGCTGTCGCCGAATTCGCAGTCCGGCACATCCATCAGGAAGAAACCGGAAACCAGCTTCACGCCCGGCGCCGTCTTCAAAATCTGCAATGCAGGACGCAGCGTATCCGCCGTCGCGTGGCATGCGCCCGCAACCATTCCGTCCGCATCGTTCGCCTTTACCATCATGACCCCGAACGTCAGATAATCCGTGGTCAGAATCTCTCTCGCTTTCTCCGGCGTCATCCCCTTTGCCTTTCTCGTTTCATATAAAAGGTCCACATATTCGTCCAGCTTGTCGGTGATATCGGGATCAATGATGGTCGCCCCCGTCAGTTCCACTTCCAGCCAGCCGGCGCCGTCCATGATCTTTTCCTCATTCCCTATCAGAATAATGTCCGCAATCCCCTCCGCCATAATGTGAGATGCCGCAATTAACGTTCTTTTGTCCGTAGTTTCCGGCAGAACGATGGTTTTCCTGTCGCTTCTTGCCTTGTCTTTGATAATGTCTATATAAGACATAACCCATTCTCCTTTCCTGCTATGAATTTTCCACAAGGTTTCCCTGTTTTCCCTTGTATACATATAAAAATTATACAAGATTTGTGTTTGGCATACAAGCCTAAAATCATCCAAAATCTTGCAAATATTGTGCTTGCTTTTGAAAAAATCGAATAGGGGGAAAAATTTCCCCCTACCAGCGTGCCGGGCACCCGCCAGCTTCGAGGTGTTTTCGCACATGTATGTGCGAAAATCCCGAGGGTTGCAGCGTGTGCTTCGCAAAGCATGCTACTGGTCACGGAGTGGGTGGAAACTGAAAATTGATTTCCGGTAACAGTTCAGCCTGCAATGTTTTGGGAGACGGACGCACGGGAGGGATTTTTTGGCGGGACGGCGGCAGTGGGATGGCATGTCCCGGTTTTCCGTGCACTTTTTCCGGCTGGGGGTTTCTAAGCAGAATGGCGTAAATTTTCACAGGCTGCGGGACGTCCTCAAGCGGCATCCATGCCGCCTCGGACTGAAA
>CANTGP010000416.1 GCA_947653315.1 uncultured Lachnospiraceae bacterium | reverse complement strand
GGAATCAATAAGGCTTAAACAAGGAATGCATGGAGGTTTTCATCCAGCCGGTTGGCAAGCCGGGACAAATCGATGGTAAGGGTTTCCAGGTTTTCGATTTCCCGCATCATCTGCTCCGTTACGTCCGCCGCATTTTTGGACAGGTTTGCGTTATCCGCCGCCGATTCCGATAAATCGGAAATCATATGGGACATGTTATCTTTTGCCCGGTTCATGCTGGAAACGTTTACCTGCATATCGGACTCTTTTTCCGTGATTTGGATAATGTCGCGGTTCATTTCGTCAAACAGCCGTTTTGTCTTTTCCACGTTTTCTTCCTGGTGCCGCAGGGCGCTTTCAATGTTCCCCATGACCTTGACGATACCGTCCGTTTTTTCCACCAGCGAACGGATGTTGTCCCCGATTTTGGAAGCCGAATTGTTGGATTCTTCCGCCAGTTTTTGGATTTCCAGCGCGACGACGGCGAAACCTTTGCCTGCGGCGCCTGCCCGCGCGGCTTCTATGCTGGCGTTTAGGGCGAGGAGATTGGTTTCCTCGGCAATGTTGGTGATGTAATCCGTGACGCTTTTAATCTGCTGCACCGATTCGTTTGTAACGGCAACCTGACGGCTGATTTCCTTTACCGCTTCCCTGGATTCTTTGCTGCTGTCCGAAAGTTCATCCAGGATATTCCTGCTGTTTCGGGAAAGTCCGGCAATGCTATCCGAAAGCAGGGTGACATCGTCCAACTGCCGTAACATTTGGTCGATGGCGCTGCGGGTGGTTTCCACATCGTTGGAAGCGTTTTGGGCGGCGGTTTTCTGGCTGTTTGCCTTTCCGTGGATCTGCCCGACGCTGTCGTTCATTTCCCTTGCGGCAAGGACATTCTGTTTTAACAGGCCGCTTAATTTTTCCGCCGCTTCCGTAAGCTGCAGCATTCCCACCTGTATGTCGTTTAACAGGTTTCCTACTTTGTTGCGCAGTTTTTCCGTCCCGGAAGCCAGTTCGCCGAACTCGTCCCTGGATTTGATTTCCGTCAGCCGGCTGTCGGAAAGGTCGCCTTCCGAAACTTTGAGGAGTACCCGGCGTACATTATGGAGGAGATTCGTCAGTCCTCCTATGTACCAAAAAATAAAGGCGCCAACCATGGCAAGGACCGCCGCGGAGACTAAGGTGCTGGTCAGGATGTAACGTTCCGTCATGTGGTCCAGTCCATCGGTGGGGACGGATGCCATCAACGCGCCCGTTACGGTTCCGGCGTTTGGCTGGACGATGGGAATGATGTAGGCGTGGCACATGTTACCGTCAATTTCGATGTTGCGGTACCAAAGCTGTGCCCCCTGTCCGAGTGTGTACCGGCGGATGTTTTCCCCCGCCGTCATGCCAATCCAGCGGAGACCGTCCTCATTGCAGATGGAAGTCATGACGGCGGTATCCTGGTAGAAAAAGGTAATGTCAATGCCGGTCTGCTGTTTTAAGCTGTCTACCACGGATGTTTCCTGCGAAACATTGAAATTCATTCCCCGCCATACGTTTCCGTCCTGTTTTAAGGCATAGTCCCCGTATCCCTGGCTGGTATACAGGTTCATGGCGGCCAGGGCGCCGGATTTTAAACTGCTTTTTGTCTGGGTATACATACCCGAACGGAACTGGATTAACCCTATGGCAAGGGAGAGTACGGTCAGCAGTACAAGAGGTACGCAGCAAAGGGTAAGCATTTTCTGCTTGAATTTCATGTCCGTTCCCCCCTTACATCGATTCTTTTGTTATGACCGTGACACCGGTATCCGTCTTTGTATTTGTGTCCGTGTAGGTTCCTTCCAAAGACTGAATGGCGATGGTCATGCCGTCATGCCCCATAACGCTTGGATTCTGCTGCATGGTTGCATGGATGACGCCTTCCGATACCAAAGCAAGTACGGCGTCCGAGGTATCGAAACCGACAATGACGGTTTCCGCACCTGCCTCTTTTGCCGCTTCCCCGATGCCCACGGTGGTTCCTTCGTTTGTACCGAAAAAGCCGATGTAGTTTTGCGACAGACCGTCTGCCACCGCCTGTTTCACATTGGCAACATCATCCTGCATGTATACGGTTTCCGCCAGGGTGAAAGCCGTTCCTTCAAAGGCTTCGCGGAATCCGGTTTCCCTCGCCACGCAGGAAGCCGTGTCCACGGTTACGCCCATGATGCCGATGGTACCTTCCGTAATACCCTGTTCCTGTAATGCCGCTTTCATCGTTTCCCCTGCCGTCCGTCCCGCAGCCACGTTATCGGTGGAAAGTGCCGTTACGCAGTCATAGGTGGCGGCGCTGTCCACGTAGACGATTTTGCATCCGGCTTCCGACGCTTTTGCAAGGCTTGCGTTCACTCCTTCCGCGCTGTTGGCGGCAATGAGAATGGCATTGGCGCCGTCTGCCACGGCGCCGTCCACACAGGCGCTTTGCAATGCATCGTCGTGGGCATCGGGTCCCGTCCATTTATATGTAATGCCTCCCAATTCGCTGACCGCCTGCAGGCAGCCGTCATCAATGGATTTCCAATAACTGTCCGTTAAATCCATGGTAATCAGGTATACGGTATAGTTCTTACCGGAAGCGGCAGTCTCCCCGTCGGCCGGCACGGCTGCGTCCGCGGCGTCTGCACCCGTAGCGCCTGCATCCGGTGCTGCCTGCTGTACGGGCGCTGCGGATGATTGCATGGGCTGCTCCGGCATAATGATTTCAGGCGTGGTTGCCGCCCCGCATCCTGCCAGCGAAAGTCCCATGAATATACTGCATAGTAAAGCTGTTTTTTTCCCCATTATGGTACCCCCTTTTTCGTTTGTTCCCAATCAAATTTTAAACGGAATAAATTAGATGGGAAGTATTTGGTTAGATGTTTCTTGTAAATTATAAATCAGAATTTGCTGGATGACAATAGATTTAGGTAAAATAAGGTAAAAAATAAGATAAATAATAAACTAAAATAATTTAAATAGAAATGTAATTTAGCTGTATTTAATTTAAATTTACAGGACAGATTGGATTGTTGCAATTTGGAGGTGACAGTTTGGACTGAAATGTTATGTCCGTAGGTGGGAGCGGACGCCGGACGCAGAAAACAAGAACGGTACGCCCTGCCCGGTTTGTTCCTGCC
>CANTGP010000415.1 GCA_947653315.1 uncultured Lachnospiraceae bacterium | reverse complement strand
GACTTCGGAAATACGATTGTTCCCTCCTGGATATGCCAGCGCAGGATGACTTGTACATTATTTTTACCATATTTTTCTGCAAGTTCGGTATACACCGGCTCATTCAAAAGCGCCTTGTCCCCATGCCCGATTGGATACCAACTTTCAATCACCGTACCATAAGATGCAACACGTTTTTTCAATTCCTTCTGCTGATAATACGGATGGCACTCCACCTGCAGGACAGACGGCTTATAAGTTTTGTTTTTATTACC
Organism: uncultured Lachnospiraceae bacterium; assembly: GCA_947653315.1. Taxonomy (GTDB): domain Bacteria; phylum Bacillota; class Clostridia; order Lachnospirales; family Lachnospiraceae; genus Kineothrix. Next base: position 2,860 of record CANTGP010000415.1, on the reverse strand, counting down.
GAATTTTCTTTTACAAAAGGCCGGCCGAAGAAATCCCCCCTTCTATGGTTTTCTCTGCCCTATTTACCTTGCTACCTATGAAATCCTCTGTGACCATACACCCTGCACCCATCCAACGCTTCTTCCAAAGAACGGAACTCTTCGTCCGTCAGCTCCACTTTGGATGCGTCCAGATTTTCAACGATACGTTCCTTATTCTTCGAACCCGGTATCGGGACTACATTGGGATATTTGTGCAGCATCCACGCCAGGGAAATCTGCGCGCTGGTCGCATGTTTCATTTCCGCATGTCTTTTCAGAAGGTCGATAATCGGCTGGTTTCCCGCTATGTTTGCTTTGGAAAGCTGTGGAACCCAGTTCCTGACATCATCATGCCTCTCAAATCGTGTGTCCACCGTGATTTTCCCGGAAAGAAGCCCGCTGGCGATAGGGGAAAACGGGACAAAACCGATATTGTTCTCCAGGCAGTAAGGGAGCACGCCCTTTTCCGCGTCACGCTCTACCATGGAATAAATATTCTGGACTGCCGCAAGCGGCGTCACCTTGTTCGCCTTTTTAATGACGGGTACATCTACCTGCGACAGCCCCCAGCCACGAATCAGTCCATCCTCCATAAGCCTGCCCATGGCTTCCGCAATCTTTTCCACGGACACGCCGCCCATCCTATGGAGATAATATATGTCCACCCAGTCCGTCCCAAGCCGCATTAGCGAGCCTTCCAGATGCCTGCGGACTGCATGGTAAACAGAACCCCTTCCAATCGCTTCAAACCCATTTAAGAACAGCTTCGTGGCGACCACTACCTGACCGCGAACCTCATGCAGCGCTTTTCCGACAATGCGTTCATTATGCCCGATGCCGGAAAGGTTCGGGCTGTAGATTTCTGCGGTATCAAAAAACGTGCATCCGTTCCGGTAAGCATTCCGAATTGCTTCAATACTATATTCCTCCGGCGGTATTTGCCCATAACCATGGGAAAACGCCATGCATCCCATGCCGACTTCGGATACTTCAATGTCCCTTAATAATCTTGTTTTCATGCAACCTCTCCTTATTCATTACACGTTTATCAGTAATAGGGAACGTTGTCCTTCTGCATTTGATTGTCTAAATTACCGCGATCTGCTTTTTATACGTTTTCCTGACCATGAACGACCCGATTAAAAACCGGAGTATTTCCATGATCGGGAACGCCTGCCACACTAAGACCGCACTGCCCGATAAAGATAACAGCCATGCGGAAATCAACAGAAATACCGCCTGCGACACCGCAATGATAAAACTGTCCGTTCCCCGCCCCAATGCCTGCAGAAAGCCGGTAAGTATCTGCGTCGTCGTCGTGAGTAGAAGCGATGCCGCGATAATCCTGAGTGCCGGAATCCCTATTTCAAGAACCGTCTCCGACGCATCAAACATGGCTAGCAGAAGCTGCGGCGCTGCCAGGAAGACAATGGTTCCGAAAAACGCAATGACCAGGTTTACCTGGATACTCTTTTTCAGGGTTTCCATGATTCGTTCCTTGCTCCCCGCCCCGAAATTATAAGCGATAATGGATATTCCTGCCGTACTCATCCCTCCGGCCGGCATAATGACAAAACTCTGCAGGCGGATATAAATCACGTAAATTCCGGGGGCTACCGCGGACAGTGACAGAAGGATATTGTTCATGCCAAAGGCGAGGACGGAAATCAGGGATTGCGACAGCGCCACGGGAACCCCGACTTTAATGATTTCCGCAATCATGCCTCCATCCGGCCGAAACCCTTTTCTCTCAAAACAGACTTCCTTATTAAAATGTAAATTCATCCAGAACCCCACTCCCGCCGCCACGGCCTGCGCGATCACGGTAGCATATGCCGCCCCTGCGATTCCCATGGCAGGAAGCCCAAACCACCCGAAAATCATGACGGGGTCAAGCACGATATTTACCACCGCCCCCGTCAGCATGGAAACCATGGTCAGATTCGCTTTCCCGGTCGCTGACAAAAGTCTCTCCATCATGACCTGATGCAGGGCGGCAAACGCCAGCACGCTAATAATCTCACTGTAGGAAATACTCATGTCCAACACTTCGGCAATGTCGGTCTGCATACGGTAAAACGGCTCCATGGCAAACAAACCAATAAATACAAAGGCAATGGACACGAGCCATATCAGTAGCATGCCGTTTCCCGCCGCACGGTTTACTCCTTGTTCATCCCCCTCCCCAAGTTTTTTTGACAATACGGAATTAACGCCCACGCCAAGCCCGATTCCAATGCCGACGGCCAGATACTGGACCGGCATGCAAAGGGAAATTGCCGTTAATGCGGAATCGCCAAGCCTCGCCACATACATGCTGTCCACAAGCCCATACAAAACCTGGACAAGCATGGAAATAATCAGCGGCAGGGACATCTTCTTTAAAAGTTTCCCTATGGGAAGCGTCCCCATTTCATTTTCTTGTACGACATCGGCCTGGACTTTCCTGCCTAATTTTGCGGATACTGTTTTTTCAGCCATACGATAGACCTCCTTGACTTTTTTATTTGTCCGTGATATTCTTGTATTGTGCAACTCGAGTTGCTTATTTTTGTGATGCTTATTATATCCGCATTAGGAAGTAAAAACAATGGCCACTTTTCCCGAAAAGGTGAGTTATGCCACGCTTCCCGCAAAAAGGTTGCACAAATCCCAAGGAGGTAGTTAAAATGCTGATTAACGGCACGGAAGATTTAAGGGTACAGAAAACGATAGATGCCATTTCGAAAACTTTTGAAGACATGATTTGTGAAATGGACTATGAAAAGATTACGGTCAAAGAACTATGCTGCAACAGCTCGGTATAATTAAAATGGTAGCCGAGACACCTACCGAGCAG
>CANTGP010000414.1 GCA_947653315.1 uncultured Lachnospiraceae bacterium | reverse complement strand
GTGGAATTTTTTATATTATATTACGATATTGTCAAAAAAGCAAGAAAGAGGATGGAATTTTTTGGCGTTTTGACGAAATTATTTTGCGGGTAATCAAATAAAAAAAAGTATACATTTTTGAGGTGATTGATTGGACCGGAAATTGTTTTGGATGGGGCGGACGGGAAAAGGGAAGTATGCCTTGTTGTCCTTTTTGCTGGCGGTTTTTTTGTGTTCCGCTTTTTATTTTGACGGAAGAACGGAGCTTACGTTTTCCGTGGAGGCAGGATATTACGATGCCCCGTTTCCTTTGGCGATACAGGGGGCGGAGGGCTGCAGGATTTTTTATACTTTGGATGGGAGCGAGCCGACGGTGGATTCCATTCCTTATGACGGTGCAATCTGGCTGGAGGACGCTTCGCGGCATGAAAACGTGTATTCCGCAAGGACGGATACATCGACGGGATTTTACGGGAACCTGATTGAAGCGTATGCATCCGAAAACCCCGGATACCGGGCGCCGGATGTTCCCGTGGATAAGTGCAATATTATAAGGGCGGCGGCTTTTGACGGGGAAGGGAACTGCGTGGATTCCGTGGAAGGTTCTTATTTTGTCGGGTTTGGAGGGAAGACGGGATATGAGGGGATGTGGACGGTTTCCCTGATTACGGAGCCGGAGAATCTGTTCGGGTATGACGACGGAATCTATGTGACGGGACGGGTTTTTGATGAATACCGGAAGCTGCTTCCAAAGGAGGATACGCCGTTCCGTGGCTGCTGGTGGTGGTGGGATGCCAATTACAGGAGCCGGGGAAGGGATTCCGAACGGCCGGCGCATGTGGAAATTTTTGATGCGGACGGGCATCTTGTGCTGTCGGAGGATTGCGGAATCCGGATACAGGGGCGTGGAAGCAGGGGAAAAACGCCAAAGAGCCTGAATGTGTATGCACGGGTGGAATATGCGGGAAGCAGGGAATTTTCGGAAGATATTTTCGGTATGGGGGAAAGACCCCATAAGTTTGTAATTTTTTCGGGTGCGGACGACTCGGCGTATAAAGTAAAGGATTACCTGGTGCATTCCATGGAGGCCGGATTGGATTTTTGTACCATGTCTTTTATACCGGCGGTTTTGTTTTTGGACGGGGAATATTGGGGAACCTATTATGTGACGGAAAGTTATAACGCGGATTATGTCAGCGACCATTACGGCGTACCGCCGGATGAAGTCATTATGGTTAAAGAAGATGCGCTGGAGGAAGGCAGGGAGGAGGACATTGGTTTATACCGTGAAATGCGGAAATTCCTGTCGGAACATGACATGACGTTAAAGGAAAATTTTAAGAAGGCGCAGGAAATGATTGATATGGACAGTTATATCGATTATTATGCGGCACAGATTTTCATCGGAAGGTACGGGGATTGGCCCGGAAAAAACGAGGGGGCGTGGAGGTCGCGCAATATTGTACAGGGAGACCGGTATTCGGACGGGCGTTGGCGCTGGATGCTGTTTGACGTCAATTCGGGAAGCCTTTCCATGGACCGGGTGGAAACGGATACTTTGGCGGAAGTTTTGGCCGTGGACCAGGTATTTGCCTCCCTGTTCCGGAATGGGGATTTCCGGAAACAGTTTGCAAAACGGCTTCTTTATATTGCGGAACAGGTATATGCGGAAGAAAATGTGGACCGGTTTATGGACGCATATTTGGAGCAGATGTTGGAACCGGTATGCTGTAACAACCGCCGGTTCCTTGGGATGGAACTTCGGGCGGAAGCCGTGGAAAATGCGGAAAATATCCGTATTTTCTTAAAACGCCGGTCGGAATATATGTATGGAATCATAGGAAATCTTTTGGAAGACAACGGGTAGAACCGTATGGGAAAGGATGGGCAGGGTGGAACATGGAATACCGTCATGAACTGAAATTCCAAATGACACGGGCAGGACTTGAAAAAATCCGGTACCGGCTGGAACCCTTTTTAAACTATGACGTTCACCAAAAAGGGGACTTTTACACGGTGAGAAGTCTTTATTTTGATGACCTTTACGATTCCTGCCTGTGGGAAAACGAAACGGGCGTGGACAGGCGCACGAAGTACAGACTGCGTATTTATAACGGGAGTGCAGGGCAGATTTATTTGGAAAAGAAAGGGAAAGTGCATGGAATGACAAAGAAGGAAAAAGAGGAAATACGGCAGGAGGAATGTATGGATTTGCTGTCGGAGGGCAGGCTGCAGGTACGGAGCGGCTTGGCGGCGGAGTTATCCTGCCTTATGCGGTTAAGGGGCATGAAACCCGTGTGCCTTGTGGAATATGACAGGTGTGCCATGGTAAGCGGCGTGGGAAATGTCCGCATCACTTTCGATACGGATGTACGGGGGTGCGGTCAGCCCGGATTGTTTTTGGAAAAGGATAAGGTTCCGTTTCTTCCGGTGATGCGGCAGGGGATGCATGTTTTGGAAGTGAAATATGATGAATTGCTGCCGGAATATCTCCTTCATGCCATGGATATTGGCACGTTGCGGCGACAATCCGTTTCAAAATACGGTTTGGTAAGAAATGGTTTGGCAAAAATTTTTAACTAAAAAATTCACACAAAGGATGGGAAAAATGAATTACGGGGATATTATTAAAAAATCAGTTTTGGAGGGCTTTTCCTACGCGGATTTTCCTACGGCGAAAATCATGGTGACATTGGGCATTACTTTCTTTCTTGCGGTTTACCTTTTTTTTGTATACCGCATGGTGGCGGGGAACACGTTTTATGACAGGGATTTTAACATAACGGCGGCGATGGTTTCCGTGGTGACTGCAGGGATTGTTATCGCCATGCAGTCGAATTTCGTGATTTCCCTCGGCATGGTGGGGGCGCTGTCCATTGTGCGGTTCCGTACTGCCGTAAAGGACCCGAAGGATTTGCTGTTTCTGTTTTGGTCCATCGGAACGGGGATTGTTTGCGGCGCAGGGCTTTATGAACTGGCGGTCATCCTTGCGGCTGCCGTTACGTTTGGCATATTTGTGCTTCGGCTCGTGCCGTTGACGGCAAGCCCCATGCTTTTAATGATTCAAATGGACGGCATTGCCCGTGAGGCTGCTGTCCTGTCCGTGATAAAAGGGGCGGCGAAACATTACCGTGTGGATTCCAAGAGCATTACGGACGGGAAA
>CANTGP010000413.1 GCA_947653315.1 uncultured Lachnospiraceae bacterium | reverse complement strand
GTGGAGGAAATGCGCGGGCAGGGAATCCGTCTTGTGCCGATTATCGATGCGGGTGTGAAAATTGAGGAAGGCTATGATGTTTATGAAGAAGGCGTGGCAGGGGATTATTTCTGTAAAACGCAGGACGGAAGGAATTTTACGGCAGGCGTGTGGCCCGGAAGGGTCCATTTCCCGGATATGTTAAAGGAGGAAGCGCGCAAGTGGTTCGGCGGGAAATATAAGGTGCTGCTGGATGAGGGCATTGAAGGTTTTTGGAACGACATGAACGAGCCGGCGATTTTTTATTCCGAGGACCATTTACGGGAAGTGTGGGAACGGATGGATGACTACCGGGGGAAAAACCTGGACATCAACAGTTTTTTTGCCTTAAAAGACCTGTTTACGGGAATCAGTAACAACGAAGGGGATTACCAAAGGTTTTACCATGAGTACGAGGGGGAAAAAATCCGGCATGATAAGGTGCATAACCTGTTCGGCTTTTATATGACCCGGGCGGCAGGGGAGGCTTTTGACCGGCTGTGTCCCGATAAACGGATTTTGATGTATTCCCGTTCGTCCTATATCGGTATGCACCGTTACGGGGGAATCTGGATGGGGGATAACCTGTCATGGTGGAGCCATATCCTGCTGAATATCCGTATGCTTCCTTCCTTAAACATGTGCGGTTTCCTGTATACGGGAGCGGATTTGGGCGGTTTCGGCGCGGACGTGACGGAGGATTTGCTGTTGCGCTGGCTGGAATTCGGTATATTTACACCGCTTATGCGGAACCATTCCGCAATGGGGACGAGGAGACAGGAGGCATACCGGTTCGGGGATACGAACGCGTTCCGGCGTATCATCGGACTGCGTTACGGGCTTCTGCCCTATCTTTACAGCGAGTACATGAAAGCGGCGCTGGGGGACGGTATGTACGCGAAACCGCTTTCGTTCCTCTATCCGGGGGATGAACGGGCAAAAGAGGTGGAAGACCAGTTGATGATTGGGGAAAGCATTATGGTGGCGCCGGTATATGAGCAAAATAAGACCGGAAGATACGTCTATCTGCCGGAGACCATGAAAATGATACGCTTCCGCTCCCTGACGGACAGGGAGGAACAGGTGCTTCCCGCCGGTGACCATTATGTGGCAATACCGTTGGATGAAGTAGTGGTATTCCTGCGTCCGGACCATATTCTCCCGATAGCGGAAAAGGGCGGGCAGAATGTGGAGGAAGTGGATTTTGCGAACCTGACGCTGCTGCATTTTACGAAGACGGTGAGTGAATACGAATATTACCACGACGACGGATATACGAAAGATTATGACAATCCGGCGCACCGGACCGTACTCCGGGTGGACGGTTAAGACATGGAAAAGGAAAAAAAGGAGACAGGACGGAAAATGGAAGTACTTTTTGTGGAATATCCCAAATGCACAACCTGCCAAAAGGCGCGTAAGTGGCTGGAGGAAAACGGTATCGCCTACACGGCCAGGCATATCAAAGAAGACAACCCAAGTGCGGACGAATTGAAACAGTGGCATGAAAAGAGCGGTCTTGACATCAAACGGTTTTTTAATACTAGCGGAATGCGGTATAAGGAAATGCAGCTAAAGGAGAAACTCCCTTCCATGACACTGGAAGAAAAATATGCGCTGCTTGCCACGGACGGTATGCTGGTGAAGCGTCCGCTGGCAGTGACGCAGGATGGGGTATTGGCGGGATTTAAGGAACAGGAATGGGAAGAAGCCTTGAAACGGCCATAAAAAAGGTGAACCGAAACGGGAGGTAACGGATTTGGCATCCAAAAAGAAACAGGAGTTGCAACTGCGTTTTTACGAAGTACCGCAGGGGGAACTGGTACTGCCCTTGATTGGTCCAAGCTGGATACGGGATTACGGACATGATACACCGTATTTCCATTTCCATAACCTGATGGAAATCGGGTACTGCGTCGATGGGGAAGGGACGGTTACCATGGATGGTACGGATATTCCATATGCTACGGGGATGCTGACGGTGATTCCGAGGAATTATCCCCATACGACGATAAGTAAGGAGCAGACCAAGAGTTATTGGGAATATATCTTTTTTGACCCGGAGACGGTGCTGAATGACATTTACCCCAACCGGAGGATGTTTGTGAAGAAGATTGAAAAGCTGGTCAATGCCGACGGACGCTGTTATGCAAAAGGGGAAAATGAGGAGCTTGTGGGCATTGTACGCATTATTATGGAAGAATGCCGCCACAGGAAGCGGTATGCGGGAGAGTGCATCAGGGGTCTGATGCATTCCCTTTTAATGGCGCTTGCCCGCCAGGAGGATGTGCCGGAGACGGCGGCGGAACCGGAAACGGGGAAGTTCCCCCAGCAGGGCGGAATTTACCATATTTCCAGTGCGTTGGAGTACATCAGTAAACGTTACATGGAGAACATAAAACTGGAAACGCTGGCAGACTGCTGTAACCTGAGCGAAACCCATTTCCGCCGTCTGTTCGTGGAATACATGAACATGACGCCGGTGGAGTACATTAACCTGACGCGGGTGCAGCAGGCATGCGAAATGATGCAGAAAACGCCCTATTCCATGGAAGAACTGGCGGTGAAAGTGGGATACACGACGGTTTCCACTTTTAACCGGAATTTTAAGAAAATTATCGGAACGTCCCCCTACCAGTATAAAAAGAACAGCGGAAATTATCAGGGAAAACTACTGAATATGAATGTGAAGGCAAGAAAAGGCTGGTAGCAGATTGCATATATTTTTGATGGGTAATTGAAAGAAAAGAGCATTTTCAGTCACTTAGATGGTCGAAAATGCTCTTTTTTTGATTGGATATGAAAACATATATGATAAAAAAATTGATATAATGCACACATGGACGTATGGAAAACAGAAAAAAGTGTACATTTTACACAATTTGCCTGATTATGTAAGATTAGGAAGACGGTTTCCGTTTATGCCATATGTTCCAATCATATAACAGGGAGGAAAAGAACATGAAAAAGAAAATTTTGTCACTTTTACTGACGGGTACCATGGTCGCTGCCATGCTGGCAGGCTGTGGCGGTTCCGGCAACGACAGTGCGGCAACGAACGCGCCCGCCGATACGGGGGCAGCATCCACGGATAACGCGGCGGCATCCACGGATAACGCGGCGGC
>CANTGP010000412.1 GCA_947653315.1 uncultured Lachnospiraceae bacterium | reverse complement strand
AAAGATAAGTAATTGTATAAGAGGACACACGGGAGGGAGGGCTTTGGAGGGCGGCCCCCCCCTCTGATTTCGAACAAACATTTCAGGCTAAACTGGTTCTATTTCTGCGATTTTTCATCCCACATCCATTGATTCCCCATAAAGATTATGCTAGAATAAAGCGAAACATATATGAAAATCAAAACAGAAAAACCGGAAAAATCAATGGGAAACTCGAAACATTTGTTCACCAAATCTAGAAATTATATAATGGCAGTCATATGTTCCGCAGGTATTGCAGCCTGTATCGGTTTCCTGCTTTACCATACCGGCATTTATTTGCAGGGAAGCGCCGTTTACGCGCAGCTTTACAAACTGGATGAAGTCATGGATTCCATGCAGCAGGGAACGCTGTTTCCGTTGTATGCCAGACATTGGTATAACGGTTATGAGATTTTCCGTTATTCCCCTCCCGCCGCTTATCTGTGTATCGGGATGCTTTCCCGTATGTTCCGGGCGGACGTACATACCAGTATTTGCATTTTTTACGGCATTACGGCATTCGTGGCACAGATGGGTTTTTTCCTCTTTGGCATCCGTCAGAAGAAAATGGCGGCGGCCTTTTTGACGGGAACCGCATTTTTTTTCCTGCCTTCCACGGTTTCCGCCGTACTGTTGCAGGGCAGCTTTGACATTGTCCTGTGTATGGGTATGCTGCCGGCGCTTTTGTTTTTCGTCTGTGATTTTGTCCGGTGGAAAAACAGGCTTGCCATGCTGCCCTTTTCCATATTATTCTGCCTGTTTACCTTTACCAATTATATTATGGCAATCGCATTCGGTTTGGTAATGCTGGTTTCCCTGTTCCTGTATGCACTTGCCGCAAAATCATGGAAATTTACCATGGCCGCAGCCGGTAACCTGCTGCTCCTTTACGCCGTAACCGGCTATTTCCTCTATCCGGCGCTGTCGGGCGGGCTGCTCGGCAGAAGCTATTCCCTCCAAGGAAATTGGGAGCTTCCTACCGGAATTGCTTTTCTTGTCATCGCCGTCCTCGGATTGCTAACCGCAAACAGGACACGCGTGGCAGGGTTTTTGCTTACCCTGATAGGAATCCTGCTTTCCCTTCCTTTTGCGGAACCAATCATGAAACTGGAGCCGTCAGTGATACTGCAAAAAACATATTGGTACCTGCTCATCATTTCCGTTATCTTTATGGTTACGCTGCTCTGCTGGGAAAGGCTTCGCTTTGTTTTTCTCCTTCTCATGCTGGGTGTGATGGTCGGGGAAAATGTACCGGTATTGACTTCCCTGCGGGACGGAACTGCCATACTGGAAAAAGACCGGGAGATGGTAAAAGAGTATCTTTTGGAAGATGCGGCGTCTTACACGGACAACCGTTTAGCCTTGATGGACCAAACCACCCTCGGTGCTTTTCCGCACTGGTATTTCACCCGTCAGGGGATTGATACCATGTATGGCTGGGATTTTGAAAATGCACTGACCGTATGGAATCAAATGTACTTAAACGAAGCGTTTGCCGACGGTTTTTATGATTATATGTTTGACCGTCTGCTCTTATACGGTAATGACGTGGCAGTTATCCTAAAGGAACTGCTGCCGGAGGAAGGTTCCTACGATACCCTGTTAGCGGCGGCATCCCGCAACGGATATACCTTAAAAACCGAAAACGAACAAGCGCTTGTCTTCAAGGCGGAAGCAATTACCGGCAGTTACGGCATCATTACCCGGTATAAAAATCTTGCCATCGGCGACAACGCATCTTACATCGCCTATATCTACCCATCCTTCGGGCATGGGAGAAGCAGTTGCCTGGAAGATTATACGGTGGAGGAACTGCAGCGCTATCAAAAACTGTATCTTTCCGGATTTACCTACCGCAATAAAGAAAAAGCGGAAAACATGTTAAAAGAACTCTCCCGGAAAGGAACCGAAGTATACATCGATATGCAGCACATACCCGTTAATGCACTGACGGGCAAAAACGAGTTCATGGGAACTTACGCACAATACGTCCAGTTTACGGAAGACTTCCCCGTACTGGAAAATGATAACGGCAACCAGTTTAAGCTGGATTTCAAGGCAGGAGGATACGGGGTATGGGATACGGTCTACGTTTCCGGCTGTGAAGAAATCTTAAAGGAAACCGTTTATGACAATAAAAGCCACCTTACCTATTTAGGAAGGAACAACGATCCCAATGTCACGTTTATGGGATTCAATTTAGTGTATTATTACCTGATTACGCATAATCAGGATTTATACCGTTTTATCAATGAAGCCATGGGACTGTCCGCCGAAGACCTGCACCAACCGGTCATTGTCCCCGTCACGGTAGAACGGGAACCTTCGCGGATTACGGTACATACACAGGAAGACGGCGTCAACTGCAACATTGCCTGTGTGGATACCCTGCAGCCGGACCGGATCGTTTCCACGCAGGAAAACCTGTGGGTGGTCAACCAGGGGGATACCGTATTCCGCATCGAGGGCACGGGACGGAAAACGGGAAGTATCCTTACGCTGTTGGGCTGTACCGCCATGGGTATCCTTTGGATTTCCATATACGTCCTGTTGGACAAAAACGAGTCATACGGGGAAAACAATTAATTTATTTTTGATAAATGCCAAACAAATAAAATGGAGGATAAGGGAATGATTAGAAAGGGTAAAAAACAATTTCTTGTGCTTCTGATGTCCGCAACGCTGATCGGCTCCAATATCAGCCTTGCATACGCGACGGAAGCAACCGACGCAAAAGCTGTCGCGGCAGACGCCGCAGCGCCTTCCGGTTCCGATGTGGACGGGGCTGCTGCTTCCGGTACGGATAATCCGGTTTCGGAATCTGTCGGAAACAATTCCGCTGCCGAAAGCTCCGGCACGCAGCAGGCTCCGGTACCGACGCCTTCCGTCCCGGAAGCATCCGATGCCAATACCCCGGCGCCATCCGTACCGTCCACCGATACATCCGCACCGTCTACGGACAACGATGCGGCGGACAGCACCGGAAAACCGGATACGGACCCGGATACCAATAAAAACGAAGACGTCGGCCAAACAGGGAAACCGGATAACAATAAACAGGACACGGACAATACCGGTTTGGACAAAACCGATACCAATAAAACGGAGACAGAAAAACCGAATCAATCAGAAACAGGCAAACCGGAAACAAACACAAACGAA
>CANTGP010000411.1 GCA_947653315.1 uncultured Lachnospiraceae bacterium | reverse complement strand
CCTGCAGTTTTTCCGCTGCCGCTGCCCCGCAAAAAAATCCCGTCCGTGCGTCCCCCCACCACATAACATTTCAGGCTGAATGGATATGTGGGGGACGGCTCTTTCTCCTATTTGATTGGAAAACGGAATATTGTAGTGGTATAATCAAAAGGATATGATGCAGAACGTTGATGATAGGAAAACCGTGATGGAAAGTAAATAGAATGTGTAGGGAAAGGAAGACGGGTTATGGTGTGGACGAACGGGAAAATTTTGGAAGTGGCGATGGAGCAGTCTGCGGTTGATTTGAATTGCAGTCCGCAGGATTTTATGAAAACGCAAAATGTGGTAGTTGTTTCGGGGAAACAGGAAAAGGCGCGCAAATATTTGACGCTGCCGTTTTCGTGCCAATTAGTCAGCTACGGAAATAATGTGGTGGCTTCTGTGGCGGAGGAATGGATGGGAGTCGTCGGGGATTATATCGGACGTTATTCCATGGAGCACTGTTTTGAAACGCCGAATATGCATGTCCTGAATGATGCGCTGCAGGAGCGGGGGCAGCGGATTTGTTTTATGGCGGAGTATTTCCTGCCGGATTTGGATGCGCTTAGGGAATTGTCTTGTGACTTTGGGCTGCGTGTACTTTCGCAGGAGGATTTTGCCGGATTATATGTGCCGGAATGGGGAAATGCCTTGTGCGGGGACAGGAAGCAGTTGGACGTGATTGGCGTGGGGGCATACGGGGACGGGAAACTGGTGGGACTTGCCGGGGCGTCGGCGGATTGCGACAGTATGTGGCAGATCGGGGTGGATGTGCTGCCGGAATACCGCCGCCGGGGGATTGCCAGCGCACTGACCAGCCGTTTGGCTTTGGAAATATTGGAGCGGGGAAAGGTGCCTTTTTACTGCGCGGCGTGGTCAAACGTGAAATCGGCGCGCAATGCGGTGAAAAGCGGGTTCCGTCCGGCGTGGGTGGAAATGACGGCAAAAAGCAGAGAGTTTGTGGAGGAGATGAACGGGAAGCATGGGTGACCCTTTGGGGAATCGTCCCTGCTTCCCCGGAAAAGCAGAGGAATTTCCTTATGGGTTTTTGGCATAAAATTCTTGGATTGCATGTTCGAAATCCTGAAAGTCGTGGACGGGTTCCAGCGCTTCCATATAAGAAAGCCAATCTTTTTTTAAACCCTCCAGGGATTTGCCGAGGTATTCCGTGTAGGCGGATTCGTCTTCGCCCATGCGGATGAGATTGACGACCTGTTCCGTTTCGTAATGCTCCATTAAATATCGGACAAAGGAAGCACTGTATTCGTACCAAAGGGTGGATTTCGGACTGTTTAGGGCTTTCGAAGTGTCGTATTTGACATAGGGGTAACCGATTCCCTCCTTTCCGATGAAACCGATGATTTCCATGAGTTCCGCTTCGGACATTTGACGGGTGCGGGCATATTCTGCCGGGATAACTTTGTAAAATTCCTGGATATCCCAGCCGAGTTCCCTGCAAAAGCCGGTTGCGCCTATTTCGTCATTCATGTAATCGCAGATACCTTCTTCCAAAGACTGGGAAAAGGAATGGCACATCATATGGGTCAGTTCGTGGGAAAGCGAGCTGTCGAATCCTACGCTGGCCAGGGCTTTGCGGTTTAACGTAATGCGCACTTCCGCCTCGTTTTCCAGCACATTGGGTGGAAACTCTGTGTGGGATTTTTCCCCTTGGATATTCAGGTGGAATACGAGGGTATCCGCGTTTGGATTAATTTCCTGCAGCCAGCCGGTGAGTCCCAGCCGTTCTTCAATTTGTGCGATGTAACTGCCGGTGAGTTCCTCAAAACGCTCCTGTGTGGGAAAACTGGTGCGGCTTAAATCATAAATCGTCCAAAAGTCGGCATCGTAGTAAAAAATTATGGGAACGGGTTCCTTCCGTGCGGTAGTGCCGCAGGCGCAAAAGGCGATGAGGATGGCGGTCAGAAGATAAAGGAAACGGTTGTTCTTTGGCATATGATTACCTGCTTTCCGGTATATTTTGCATGAATTTTGATAAGGAACGATTTTTTGGCGGCTCCTGCATTTATCATAACAGACGGCGGAAAGGGTGTAAAGCGCTTCTTCCGTGCTGCGCAGAGGATTATGCCGTTAAGGCAGCGTATGGGGCGCGGGGAGTAGCTGATTGCCCTGTTGGCTGCGGGAATAAATAATAACGGACAGAAAGGAGCACGAAATGTCAGGTTTTTTTACCGGTAAACGGATAAAATAAATTGAGGAGAGGAGGCAAGGTATGGAATGGGTACAATCGATGAATAAGGCAATAGAATACATGGAAGAACATTTAACGGAAGACATACATTGTGAAGATGTTGCCGGATATGTACATATTTCCGTGTTTCATTTCCAAAGAATGTTTCACCTTTTAACGGGCATGGCTGTGGGAGAATATCTTAGGAAAAGAAGATTGTCCTTAGCAGGTGAAGAATTAACAAGGCGGGATACAAAGGTGATTGACGTTGCATATAAATATGGCTATCACTCACCGGAAAGTTTTGCGAAAGCATTTACCAGATTTCATGGGATTGCCCCCAGCCAGGTCAAAAAAGGAAATGAACTGAAATCCTTTAACAAACTTGTCGTTAAAATATCGTTGGAAGGAGGTACGGTAATGGATTACCGCATTGAGAAAAAAGAAGAATTCCGTTTGCTTGTATATGCAAAAATGTTTACGGATGAAAGCAGTGAAAAAGGGATTCCCGCGTTTTGGGAAGAATATTACCAAAAGGAAATGCACAAAAAAGCGCCCGGATATTTAGGCATTTGTGCCCAGGAAAAAGAAGGCGGCGGGGAATTTATGTATGGAATCGGATGCGATGCCGATGACGTAAAAGAAATACCGGAAGGTTTCCGCGTTATCCATATCCCGGCTTATACATGGGCCATTTTTAAATGTGTAGGACCGACACCGGATGCGATTCAGAAGACATGGGAGGATATTTACCGTGAGTGGCTTCCGGGAACGGATTATGCATTGATACCCGATTATGAGATTGAAAATTATTTACCGGGGGATAATACTTCCTGTGACTATGTCAGTGAAATTTGGATTCCCGTAGCGGAGAAAGTTTAGTCCGCTGCCGCCGCCCCGCCAAAAACTTCCTCCCGGGCGTCCGCTCCTGACATAACCTTTCAGGCCAAACCGTTATACGGTTTCCGCAATACCTT
>CANTGP010000410.1 GCA_947653315.1 uncultured Lachnospiraceae bacterium | reverse complement strand
TCCGTTTAACGGCTGACCGTCTCGAACTTCGTCACCTCGTCCGCCAATGCGCGCACCCCGTCGTTTAACGTGATTCCCGTCATGATAATATCCGTTTCCGCATCGCTTCTTGTTTCCAGCAGGTTTTTTAAATCTTCCACCGTTATAATCCGGTTATCAATCAGCCCAAGCACCTCATCCAAAATCAACAGGTCGCATTCTCCCGTGGTCAATACTTTTTTGGCGAAATTCAACCCGTTTTTAATATTACTGGTTTCTTCTTCCTTCTGTTCCTTTGTAAGCTCCGCAAAATCTTCCCCCGATTTTTCAAAACGGAATAGTTTGATTTCCGGTTCCAGTCTTCTTAAAAACTCGGATTCCTCCAAGCCCTTCCCCTTCAAAAACTGGATGATTACCACACTTTTCCCGCAGCATGCCACTGACACCGCCCTGCCCAACGCCGCCGGCGTCTTTCCGTGGCCGTCGCCACTGTAAATATGTATCGTTCCTCTTTTCATATCCGGCTCCTAATGTATTTTTCACGACATATGGCATATCATAGCACAAAAATGCGTCAGAAGCAACCGTTTTATCCATTTTTGCGCGGAAGGCACGGCAATCCAATGCATTCCGCCTTTGGAACGGCGATGGAAATCCCCCGGTTTTTCAGTCTTCCATTAATTCCAGCTTGCTTACCGATACCTCGTAGGCAACCCTTTTTTCCAACTGTTCCTCGGATATTTTTTTCATATATTCCCGGCTTTGAATCCTGCCCCATACGGCACACCTTGCGCCGACTTCAAAATTGCTGGCAAACCGGGCGTTCCTCCCCCAGCAGATACAGGGAATATAGTCCGATTTGCCGTAGGGCCTGTTCACCGCCAGCAGCAAATCCGCAATCTCCCTTCCTAAAGGCGTTTTGCGGTAAATCGGCTCCTTGCAGATATACCCGTCCAAAAATATCTGGTTGGATTTCGTATTTTCCCCGATTTCCTCCACGAATTCGATTTCCCGCGCAAACACGGAAAGCACCAGCTTGTTCTTCCTTTCCTCATGCCGGTTATAGGAGCGGAACTGTCCGTTCACCACTATGTACATGCCCTTATAATCCCCGTTTACATCAAGAAGCCTCTCCGATACCATGAGTGGAATGATGTCGATGGAATCGCTCAGACGCTCCACGCTCACGTCCACCATATAAAAACCTTCGCCATAAATTTCATGGCTGAAAGTAAAATCGCTCACGATCTCTCCCATTATTACCACTTGGTTATTTTCAATTACCTTATCTGTCATTCTTAGTTCTCCCTTCTTACATTCTTAAGAATTTTTTCCCGTAATGTAATACTAATATACCGCATTTTTCCAAAAAAAGAACCTGTAAGGCACCGCGCTATGAGGTGGATTTTCGGAAAAATGCCGGATTTATGGGAGTTACGGCAGATAAATATTTATTATCCGCACCGTCTTGCCATAAGAAAGAGACCGGATTCTTCAGGGCCTTTGCGTATAATATTTTATGTTTTCCTTGAAAAAAGCAGAATTAGGGACTATTATGGGGAAGGAAAAAATTTCAACCAAGAGGGAGATTCTGATGGAAAAGTTAAAACCAAAGCTGTTTTCGGTAATGAAAACATACAAAAAAGAACAGTTTCTTAAAGATATCATCGCCGGCATTATCGTCGCGATTATCGCGCTGCCATTGTCGATTGCGCTTGCGCTTGCGTCGGGCGTCGGTCCGGAGCAGGGGATTTATACGGCAATTATCGCGGGGTTCCTGATTTCCTTTTTCGGCGGCAGCCGCGTACAGATTGCGGGACCGACTGCGGCGTTTGCGACCATCGTTGCGGGCATTGTCGCCCAAAAGGGCATGGACGGTCTCATCCTCGCAACCGTGCTGGCGGGTATTATCCTGATAGTAATGGGCTTTTTAAGGCTGGGCAATTTAATTAAGTATATCCCGTACACCATTACAACAGGATTTACGGCAGGAATCGCCGTGACCATTGCAATCGGTCAGGTCAAAGACTTTTTAGGACTGACCTATCCCGCCGGTACCGTCACCATTGAGACCATGGAAAAGCTCGGGGCGGTTATCAACCATATTGCCACAATCAACGGACAGGCGTTGGCGGTTGGTCTTGTCTGTCTCGCGATACTGATTATATGGCCCTATGTCAACAAAACCATACCCGGTTCTTTACTGGCTGTCATTGCAGGCATCCTGATGGTGCAGCTTTTACATATGAAAGTCAATACCATCGGCGATTTATATGAAATCAGCAACCGGCTGCCGGGTCTGCATATACCGGCATTTACGTTGAAAGATATCGGCGATATCATTCCGGATGCCTTTACCATAGCCATTTTGGCGGCAATTGAGTCCCTGCTCTCCTGCGTGGTGGCGGACAGCATGATCAATTCCAAACACCGCTCCAACATGGAGTTAATCGCGCAGGGCATCGGCAATATCGGTTCGGCGCTGTTTGGAGGGATTCCCGCTACGGGAGCCATAGCGCGGACCGCGGCGAACATCAAAAACGGCGGGCGTACACCGATAGCGGGGATTGTCCACTCCATTACCCTGGTACTTATTTTGGTGGTACTGATGCCTTATGCGGCACTGATTCCCATGCCATGCATCGCAGCGATTCTGTTTATGGTGGCTTACAATATGTGCGGCTGGCGGGCGTTTGCCAACCTGTGCAAGTCCTCGCCGAAAAGCGATATTATCGTATTGGTGCTCACATTTATATTAACGGTAGTCTTTGACCTTGTTGTTGCAATCGAGGTCGGCATCCTGCTTGCGGCTATTCTCTTTATGAAACGCATGAGCGAGGTAACGGAAGTGGAAGGCTGGCGTTATGTGGACGATGAGGAAGACCCTGACAGCATCTCCCTGCGGGTAGTGCCGGAGCATACGCTGGTCTATGAGATTTCAGGTCCGATGTTTTTTGCCGCGGCAGACAAGATTTTAACGATTTCGGTAAAAGAAGATACGAAATGCCTGATTCTCCGGATGCGGAGCGTAAATGCCATTGATGCGACGGCGATGCATTCCCTGGAGCAGCTCCATGAAAAGTATGAAAAAAAAGGCATCCGGATTGTTTTCTCCCATGTGAACGGACAGCCCAGAAAAGTTATGGATAAGGCGGGCTTTACACAGCGCATTGGGGAGGAGAATTTCTGCGCGCATATTGACGATGCGCTGGAGCGCGC
>CANTGP010000409.1 GCA_947653315.1 uncultured Lachnospiraceae bacterium | reverse complement strand
CACTAAAAAAACCACGCACGGGCGTCCGCCCCCACCACACAACATTCAGGCTGAATTGTTACATGCGGAAATCAAATTTTCTCTTGACACCTGCCCCCCATTGTGTTATTCTAATATTCCTTTCAGTTTCCGTAAAATACCAAACCTTCCGGATGCGCATCCGTCTGACGCGTATCCCTTTGGCCGCGATTCACGGAAACCGCCACTTACCTGCGGTAATTCTTTGGCAAAATCCAACGATAGCAGACCGTCTTGGCAAGATGTAACCACACATTACTACCAGGAGGAAGCACCTATGATTACATTGGAGCATGTAAACAAGACCTATAAGGTCTCGAAACGCGACGCCGGATTTTCCTCGGCATGGAAAGCCCTGTTCCGACGGGAGTACGAGTATGTCCATGCCCTTGACGACGTTTCGTTTACCATCGGCGACGGTGAAATGGTGGGCTATATCGGTCCCAACGGCGCCGGTAAAAGTTCAACCATCAAAATCTTAAGCGGTATCCTTACGCCGGATGGCGGTGTCTGTACCGTCAACGGAATCACCCCATGGAAAAACCGGATTGAGCATACCCGCCGCATCGGCGTGGTCTTCGGACAACGCACGCAGTTATGGTGGGACGTACCCGTCATGGATTCTTATGAACTCCTAAAGGAAATCTACCGGATTGACAGCCATACCTACCAAAACAATCTGGAACGGCTTACGGACATGCTGAACCTGGCGGAGCTGTTAAAGACTCCCGCAAGGCAGCTTTCCCTCGGACAGCGGATGCGGTGTGAAATTGCCGCTTCCCTCCTGCACAGTCCTCCCCTTTTGTTTTTGGACGAACCCACCATCGGGCTGGATGCGGTGTCCAAACTGGCGGTCAGGGATTTCATCCGGCAGTTGAACCGGGAACAAAACACTACGGTTATCCTGACCACCCATGATATGCAGGACATCGAGGCGCTGACGAACCGGATTATCCTGATCGGCAAGGGGAAAATCCTGCTGGACGGCACCATGGACGATATCCGGCAGGATTATGACAGCACGGAAGAAGCACTGGCTGCTTTTTACCGCAGCCACGGTATCTAAGGGGGATGAAATCAATGCGCAAATACCTTGCATTTTTCCGGCTGCATTTCACCATGGGACTGCAGTACCGTACGGCGGCATTCGCCGGAATTGCCACCCAGTTTGTATGGGGAACCATGGAAATCCTGATGTTCCGTGCCTTTTACCAAACACCGGACAACGGCGTTTTTCCCATGTCCTTCGAAGCTGCCTGCGCCTATGTATGGATGCAGCAGGCTTTCCTTGCCCTGTTCATGGCATGGATGATGGACAACGATATCTTTACCTGCATCATGGACGGCAATGTTTCCTATGAATTGTGCCGTCCCATCGACCTGTATCACATGTGGTTTTCCAGGAGCCTTGCAAGCCGGTGTTCCAAAGCCGTACTGCGCTGTATGCCCATCCTGCTTGTGGCGGCTTTCCTGCCAAAGCCTTACGGACTGATGGCGCCGGTGGGCGCTGAGGCTTTCCTGCTGTTCCTCTTAACGCTTGCCACCGGACTGGCGGTTACCGTGGCATTCTGCATGTTAATTTACATCAGCGCCTTTTTTACCCTGTCGCCGGACGGCATCCGCATGGTCGCCATGTCCGTGGTGGAATTTTTCTCAGGCGCGGTCATACCGCTGCCCTTTTTCCCCGACCGTATCCGGGGGTTTATGGAACTGCTGCCCTTCGCCTCCATGCAGAATGTACCCCTGCGGATTTACAGCGGCGATTTGTCCGGCAGCGCCATGGTGCGCGCCATACTGGTGCAATTTCTTTGGCTGTTCTTACTGGTAGCGGCAGGAAAAATCTTAAACGCGCTGGCCATGCGCAAAATAACGCTGCAGGGCGGCTGATGACATTCAGAAGGGTGATTTTATGAAACTATATTGGAAATATTTTATGATACAGTTAAAAAGCAAAATGGAATACAAAACGTCTTTCCTGTTAACCTGCATCGGACAGTTTTTGGTGTCCTTCCAGGTTTTCCTCGGTATTTATTTCATGTTCCGGCGTTTTTCCTCGGTGGAAGGATTTACTTACGAAGAAGTGCTGCTCTGTTTCGGCATCACTTTGATGGAATTTTCCCTCGCGGAATCCGTGGCACGGGGCTTTGACCTCTTTCCCATCCTTGTACGGAAAGGGGAATTTGACCGCATCATGGTCCGTCCCCGCAACGAAATCCTCCAGGTATTGGGAAGCCGCATTGAGTTTACGCGCATCGGCAGGATGCTGCAGGCAGTCGTCATGTTCGCCTACGGTATCTCGGCCAGCCATGTGGCATGGACACCTGCAAAAGTCCTCACGGTACTGTTCATGCTTCTTGGCGGAACCGCCGTATTCAGCGGTCTCTTTCTGCTCTTTGCCGCCGTCTGCTTCTTTACGCTGGAAGGACTGGAAATCTTTAACATTTTTACGGACGGTGCGAGAGAATACGGGAAATACCCCATAAATATCTATGGCAGGCGGGTGCTGCTTATCTGTACGTTCGTGATTCCCTATGCGCTGGTACAGTATTACCCGCTCCTGTTTCTGTTGGACAGGGGAAAGGGATGGTACGGACTGCTTCCGTTTGCGGCGTTCCTGTTCCTGCTTCCCTGTTTTGGTGCGTGGAAATGCGGGGTCAGGCATTATACTTCCTGTGGGTCGTAGGCGGTCATCCCTATCCGTAAAAATAAGCCGTCCCGTAACCTTTCAGTCGACAACCCCGCTGCAAGCAACGGGGCATCAATCTTCCAGCGCGGCAGGGCACAACACATCTGCGATGTGTGGGTATTGACCTTCGCGGCAGTCGCCAAATATCCGCACGAATGCGGCTGCTTGGCCCGTTGCTCGCGGGAATAAAATCCGTCCGCATAGTTCCGTATCAAATGGCTATGCGTTTCCGCACAGACATTTGATACGAACGGATATATATTGTGGCAATTTTACCATCCATTCGATTTTTCCCTTGTCCAACAAGTTTTTTATCTGACTTCTGGACAAACCCATAATTTCAGCAATTTGTTTTTCCGGACGGATTTTCAGTTGATGAGGATTATTTACCGCAATTACAATCTGCTCCTCGAAATCCCCATATTCCATAGTTTCATGCAGTTTTACAAATTCGTATTGTTTTACCTAAGGCGTCAGATAAAGGAGTAATCTGTACTCG
>CANTGP010000408.1 GCA_947653315.1 uncultured Lachnospiraceae bacterium | reverse complement strand
GCATGGATGCCCATTTCAGTCCGAGGCGGCATGGATGCCGCTTGAGGGCGTCCCGCAGCTTGTGAAAACTTACGCCATTCTGCTTAGAAACTCCCAGCCGAAGGCAAATACCCCATCCGGGGCATTTGCCTCTCGCGGCAGTCGTCAAATAGACGTGCAAGCACGTCTACTTGACTCGTTGCTCGCGGAAAAAGTGCACGGAAAACCGGGACATGCCATCCCACTGCCGCCGTCCCGCCAAAAAATCCCTCCCGTGCGTCCGCCGCCCCCCAACACCAACATTCGAGCTGAAATGTTACGGATAGGTATTGACAAATCCATGGATTCATTGCTATGATAATACGGAACAAGGGCGTTCTTACAGACGAAGAATGCCCTTGTTCCATTTCATGAAGGTATGATACGGTATCGGAACAGGGATGATAAAAAAGGAGAATGGTGGAAATGAAAAAGAGTTACACGAAGGACGATATTATAAGACTGGCAGAGGAGGAAGACGTGGAATTTATCCGTCTTCAGTTCACCGATATGTTCGGAAACCTGAAAAACGTGGCAATTACGGCGAGCCAGTTGGAAAAGGCGTTGGAAAACAAATGCATGTTTGACGGTTCCTCCATAGAAGGATTCGTGCGCATCGAAGAATCGGACATGTACCTGTACCCTGATTTTGACACGATGCAGATTTTCCCATGGAGACCGCAGCAGGGCAAAGTGGCAAGACTGATCTGCGACGTGTACCGTCCGGGCGGGGAACCGTTTGAAGGTGATCCGAGGTATATCCTGAAACGGGCGATTAAGGAAGCGGAGGAGATGGGATACCTGTTTGAAGTGGGGCCGGAATGCGAATTTTTCCTGTTCCATACGGATGAAAATGCGCTTCCCACCACCATTACCCATGAACAGGCAGGGTATTTCGATTTGGGTCCGGTGGACTTTGGGGAAAATGCGAGAAGGGATATGGTACTGACCCTGGAAGATATGGGATTCGTAATCGAAGCGTCCCATCATGAGGTGGCGCCCGCGCAGCATGAAATCGATTTCCGGTATGATGAGGCGCTGGCGACGGCGGATAATATCATGACATTTAAGTTGGCGGTTAAGACCATTGCCAAGCGCCACGGACTCCATGCGACGTTTATGCCGAAACCGAAATACGGCGTCAACGGTTCCGGTATGCACATTAATATGTCTTTATCGAAAGACGGGAAAAATATATTTGCGGACCCTTCGGACCCACAGGGACTCAGCCAGGAAGCCTACTGGTTTATCGGCGGTATCATGAAGCACATGAAGGGAATGACTGCCATTACCAATCCTTTGGTCAATTCCTATAAGCGGCTGGTGCCCGGTTATGAGGCCCCGGTATATATTGCCTGGAGCGCCACGAACCGCAGCCCGTTAATCCGCATTCCGGCGGCGGGGGGAGAAGGAACCCGTGTGGAACTGCGCTGCCCGGACCCGTCGGCAAATCCTTACCTTGCCCTTGCCGTCTGCTTACAGGCGGGACTGGACGGTATCCGCAACCGGATTACGCCGCCTGCGAGCGTGGATTGCAACATTTTCTCCATGACGGCGGAAGAACGCAAGGCTTTGCAGATTGAGGAAATTCCGGGTACCCTGATAGAAGCGGTGGGTGAGCTGGAAAAGGATGCATTTATCCGCTCCGTCCTTGGGGAACACGTAAGCGCCAAGTATGTGGAAGCCAAGAAAAAGGAATGGGAAACATACCGTTCGCAGGTTACGGATTGGGAAATCCAGGCATACCTGAATAAATTCTGACATCATGTTTTCCGTAGAGCGTGTTTGAAAATTGCTTTTTGGCAAATGTCAGGAATGAATTTTCAAACACGCTCTGGTACGCAAGCGCAGGGAGGTGGGGATATGACGGGCATTATCGTGGCATTTGCCAAAGCGGAGGATGCGAAAAGCATGAAAAACCTGCTGGTGCGGAACGGTTTTCCGGTGGCGGCGGTCTGTACGACGGGGGCGCAGGCAATCAGCCAGGCGGATGTTTTGGGCGGCAGCGGCATCGTGGTCTGCGGCTACCGGCTGCCGGACATGATTTATTCCCAACTGCATGAATGCCTTCCGTCCGGTTATGAGATGCTCCTGATGGCTTCCCGGCATATACTCGCCGGGTGCAGGGACAATGACATCGTATGCCTTGCCATGCCGTTAAAGGTTTATGACATGGTAAATACCGTGGACATGATGGTGCGTGCGTCACAGGGGCAGAGAAGACGCCGGAAAGAGCAGCCCAAAGCAAGGAGCGGGAAGGAGGCTGCCATTATCATAGAAGCGAAAGGCGTACTGATGGAGCGGAACAACATGACAGAGGAAGAAGCCCACAGGTACATACAGAAATGCAGCATGGACAGCAGCACCAATATGGTGGAAACCGCACAGATGGTATTGTCCATGATGAAAGGTTAGGTGTGATGGAGCAGGAGCAAAATTTGGATATTTTTGACAAAGGGAACCTGATGCGGCTTTCGGGGCTGTTAAAAGACGCATGGCGGCAGGCGCCGGAAACGGAGCCGGATTTTTTGGAAGTATATTCCGCCGCCGCTCAGGAGGAGAAAGAAAAAGCGGTAAGCCGTGCCGTAGAAAAAGGAAAAGCCGGATTGGGGGAGTATCCCCAATCCTTTTTTGCCGTGCGGAAAAGGAAAAAATGGAAGAAGCGGATGGAACGGCTTTTGGGGCAGTTTTTGCAGGAAGATGCGCTTCTTAATACCCAGGACGCAATGGACGGGGAGGAACTGGGGGAGTTTCAGGATGGCATAAAGGAATTTTTAAGGGAAGTAAGGAAGTTTGACCGGAAACTTGCCTTGGAGGATATGGGGCAGGCGTTGCGCAACTATGTGGTGTATGCCGTTTTCCGGGTACTAAACGGCAGGAAACCGCAGTGCCGTCCGGCGGCATTTGGTTACAGTATGCTTTATCCTTACACGGACAACTATATTGACAGCCCGGAAAGAACACGGCAGGAAAAAGAACATTATAACCGCCTGATTGCGGATTGGTTAAAGGGAAAAGCGGTGAAACCCTTGTCCGTCCATGAAAGAAAAACGGTGGAACTTTTACGGCAGGTGGAAGCGGATTACGGCAGACCCCATGAAGTATATCAAGGGCTGCTGCTCATGCTGGAAGCCCAGGAAGACAGTCTTCGCCAGGAGCAGGAATGGGAAAAAGAATGGAAACAG
>CANTGP010000407.1 GCA_947653315.1 uncultured Lachnospiraceae bacterium | reverse complement strand
ATTCTGCTAAGAAACTCCCGCCGGAAACGAAGCACGGAAAATCCGGGACAGGCAACCCCGCTGCCGCCGCCCCGCCAAAAAATCCCTCCCGTGCTGGGTAAAGTAAAAAAACAAAAAATAAAAAAGGCGCTATGATCCGGCATTACTTTTTTGATTTCCAGCAGAAGCCAGAAGTGGAATTCCCTTTTACTTTACCCAGCAGAAGAAAAGAGCGTTATCCCCTGCCCGGTTTGCCCCTGCCGTCCCGCACTTCCCTTCCGGTAGCTTTTCAAAACCTGTTTAAAAAAATGGTGCTATTTCTTATTGTTCCCAAAGGGCGGTTTATGACCGTTTTAGGCGGCGTTGTTTGACGAACCCGGGATTTCACGGAACGGGAAATCCCGGGTGAGGAGTTTCGCCGCCGTGGTCATAAACCGCCCTTTGGGAACAATTAGAAATAGCCCATTTTTGCCATCAGGTTTGAAAAGCTACCGGAAGGGAAGTGCGGGACGGCAGGGGCAAACCGGGCAGGGGATAACGCTCTTTTCTTCTGCGTCCTCTCCTAACGTGCCCCCGCCAATATCATTTCCTCCGGCGCCGTTTTCGTTTCCGCTTTGTAAATCCCCACAACCAATGTTCCGTCCTCCGCCGAAGACCGGATGCACACCGGATAATCATAAGGATTCCGGAACCGTAAATCCTTCATGCCCTCCACAATGGCCGAATCCAGTCCCTTCGGGACATAATCCACCGCCAGCGAATGGGGATACCGCTCGGTTGCCGGTATGGAAGATAACAGCATGGTCACATACAAAGTGGACGAAACCTGACAGATGCCGCCGCCCACGCTGGACACCACCCTGCCGCTGGCAAAGGAAGGCGCCACCACATACCCGTTCTCCAATGTGCGGGACATAATGGAATTGCTGAACGAGAATGATTCCCCCGGCTGCACCACAATGCCGTTAATGCGCTGCGCCGCCAATTCCACATTCACCGCCCTATCCTCCTCCGTATTGTAACTGGTGGAGAAAGATGCGATTTCATTACTGTCCGCCGAAGCCTTTTTCGGCGTGGCACAGCGTCCTTCTTCTTTTCCCACTTCCATATAATGGTAGTAGTATTTGCTTAAATCCTTTACACCGTATACCGCAAGTAAGTCCAAATTATTTTCCATATAGGCATGTACGTCAAAATCGGCTTTCGCCACACGCCCTTCCTTCATCCCCGAAGTGAGGAAATGCGCCAGCAATTTATCCGCATCATGTCCGACCGACTCCTGCACATCAGGATATGCCTGGTAATAATATTCCGCATCAAATACCGCCGAGTAATCCGCGCTTTCCTTATAAACCTCCCGCGCCTGCACCGTCGTACCCGCCATCAGGCAGAGACAGAGCGCTAACGCCGCCGCTTTTTTTAACCTTATCATTGGCACCTCATCCCTTTTCCCATAGTAACACTGCTTTTCAAGCGTAACACAATCCATCGCGTTTTTCCAGCCATAATGCCGGGGAAAAAATTAATTTTTCCTAAACCGTCCGCACGCATCAGCCAAAAAACTTCTCTATTATTCCTTCCAAAAACAGGAACAGAATCATGACCGGAAGCACGTATTTCAAATATCCTCCCAGCCATTTAGGCATGCGCATCCCTTTTCCGGTATTGGTTTCATCCAAATAAGAGCCAAACCCCCAGCCAAACCCGCTGACACAAAACATCAGGTAAACAAGAGAGCCAAGCGGCAGGATAACGCTGCTCACGATAAAATCCTCCAAATCCAAAACGGTACTGCCTTCCCCGAAAGGCGTAAAACCCGCCCAAAGGTTAAAACCGAGCACGCAGGGCACCGAAAGCAACGCTACCACCGCCATATTAATCAGGCTGGACTTCCTCCGGCTCCATCCCCACATATCCATACCGCAGGAAATAATATTCTCAAAAACCGCCAGCACCGTGGAAAGCGCCGCAAAGGACATGAAGATAAAAAACAGGCTTCCCCATATCCTTCCTCCCGCCATGTGGTTAAACACGTTGGGCAGGGTAATGAAAATCAAAGACGGACCGCTGTCAGGGCTGACCCCGAAAGCAAAACAAGCCGGAAAAATAATCAATCCTGCCACCACCGCCACAAAAGTATCCAGCACCGCAATATGGAGCGACTCTTTTAACAGCGTATGCTCCTTACCGATATAACTGCCGAAAATCGCCATGGAACCGATTCCCAGGCTCAGGGTAAAAAACGCCTGGTTCATCGCGCCCACAATCATTTCCGCCAGCCCCACTTCCGCCGCCCGTTCAAAATCGGGCAGAAGATAAAATTTAAGCCCCTCCGCCCCGCCTTCCATAAACATACTGTGTACCGCAAGCACTACCATAATTGCCAGCAGCGCGGCCATCATGAATTTCGTAATCCTTTCCACGCCGTTCTGCAGACCCATGGAACAAATACCGAATCCGACCGCCACCACCAGACACATAAGCAGTACCATAATATCCGCTCTTGCGAGCATATCGGAAAAAATGGCTCCCACGCCCGCCGCATCCTTTCCGTCAAACCTCCCGGTCAGCATAAGGAAAAAGTAATACAGCATCCAGCCCGCCACGGTAGTGTAAAACATCATCAGGCAATAATTGCCCGCAAACGCCACATAACCCTGCAAATGCCATTTCTGCCCATCCTTTTCCAGCTCGCGGAAACTCCTTATCACACTTTTCCTGCTGGCACGCCCCACCGCAAACTCCATGGTCATAACCGGAAGTCCCATAACAACCAAAAAGAACAGGTAAAACAAGACGAACACCCCGCCGCCGTATTTCCCTGTCACATAAGGAAACCTCCATACATTTCCGATTCCGATGGCACATCCTGCCGACAACAGAATAAATCCTAAGCGGGAACCAAGCCTTTCCCTTTCTTTTTCCATTTCCGTCCCTCCCATCCTCTGCCATTATATCCACCAATGGTTTTTCCGTCAACAACTATTATCCCTAAACGGTATCCGCTAAAAAAATGGTTTTGAGTAATATTCATCCAACAGTTTTGCTAAAGTCTTGGGATTTTCTTCATTTACGACATGACCGGTATCCGCAATGATTTCTTCCTTCGCATTTTTCATATGTCCGGATAAATAATGTGCGGATTTCATGTTTGCGCTGTCCTTTGCCCCGCAAATTACCAAAGCCGGACACTTTATATTTTGCACCCGATTCCATATTGTTTTCATG
>CANTGP010000406.1 GCA_947653315.1 uncultured Lachnospiraceae bacterium | reverse complement strand
GAATCATAGGCGGTGTTATGATTGTTATAGGAGTGGACGCTGTATTTTGGCTGGTTTTTCTCTTTGTAGTCATAGGCCAGTATCCGGTATTCACAGCCTGCCTGTAAGGATTTTTTCAAAGCCGCTTCAAACTGGTTTAAGATATTAACTGCCGTTCTGCCTATAATGGTAATTCTTTTTGCATGAAGGATGATTTTTGAAAAATCCTGTTCCGGGTTTGTATCCAGGGAATACAGGAAATCGTTCGGGGTATTCCGTACCCAGCCGGTCCGGCTGTATTCTTTGGCATTCAAGCCCTTGGCAATTTGTTTGTTCAGCGCAATCGAAAATTTAGCGGCAAGATCGTCCGGCGTAGACCACCACTCTACGGTTCTGCCGGTCATGACTTCTTTTTTGAATTTTTCCAGTTTTTTCTTTTTTGCGGAATCCTGCTCCATTTGTTTGGGGGTAACAAGGGCGGCTTCATCCATTAAGAATGCCAGTACGGGAATTCCTTTGTTTAAGGCATAACGGAATTCCTTTTGGGTGTAACTGATTTCACCGTCTTCCGTTTTGATGGTACTTCCGTACCGGTGGCCGATGATTAACACATAATAATCGGAGCTGTCAATGGTTTCCTGGATGATTTTCCACTGGTCCTCGTCTCCGGCACTGAACATCTCCATTCCGATGGGAAAATGATACATGGAAAGAATGGCATCCTGGATTTTCTGTCTTTCGGTTTTTAAGTCTTCGTAAGTGGAACTGATAAAAATCTGGTATTTTTTCTGCATATGAAAGATTTCCCCTTTCTGTTTGTTTCCTGTTTTTGGAAGCCCTTATCCTTATGGTGGTTGGCCCTGAATGCCCCCAATATGGCAGGATGCTGCTCCTTTTGCCGGAATATTGGTTTTGTCCGGCCGATATGGAATATTGTACCATAAACCAGGAGTGGTGTATATGGGACGAGCGGATATTTGGTGATTGCCGCCGCTCCGCAAAAAAATCTTTCCCGGGCGTCCGCCCCCAACACAACATTCGGGTTGAACTGTTATGTTTTTTGTGGAAAAAAATTTGGGATGATGATATAGTAGAAAAAACAATTGATTTGTCAGATGCATATCGAAAAGGGGTGTGGAATGAATATCCGAAAGGTTAATGAAAATGATATCAAGGCGATAGGAACAATATATGTAAAGGCATTTGGGCATCATGAGAGCTTTGTGGAATACTGTAAGGGATTTGGCGAATATATTAACTTCTGTGTTAAGCAAAATTATGCTTTTGTAACTGAGAACGAAAAAGAAATTTGTGGAGTTGTACTTGGATATGAAAAGCCGGATTTGTTTGATGGAAGAAATGTTTATATTGATTTATTAGCGGTGCTCCCGGAATATCAATGCAAAGGGTGCGGAAAGGCGTTGGTTGCAGCAATAGAAAAAGTAGCAATAGGTAATGGAATGAAAGAAGTGACTTTAAGGACGGCTTGCTACATGGATGCATTTCATATCTACAATCATTGGGGATTTAAGGACTCCAGAGAGGATCAACGATATATGTTTAGACGTATAAAAGAGGATGAAAAGTAAGGGAAAGGGGAAAGGCTTTTCCCCTACCCGATTGACCCAATGATTTCCAGTCCGTCGGGAAAATTCCGCACGGCGAGCGCACGGGTATTGGTAAGGCGCACATTTTCCTTCAGGGGATATGCTATTTTGCCTGCCGCATCCCCTTCCGCACAGTGTACATCCAGTTTCGTATCTACCAAACCTAAGTTGCCGGGCAGATTGTTGGAAAAAATAAGGCTTCCGGCGCTGACGCCGATAACTGCCCCGTCCGCTTCGATATATTCTTTCAAAGAAGTATGGAAGCCTGTGGCACGGATTCTTTCCAGTAAATAATAGGTATCCCCGCCGCACAGATACACCACGTCATATTGTTGCAGTTCCTTGATTTCCATGCCGGCATGTAAATCAAATACCCTGATATTTTCATCACGGATACCGCATTTTAATAAATCATTCATGCATTTCGGCAGAACTTCGATGGCCCCGGCATTGACTGCGGCCGTGGGAATGAATAACGCTTTTACCGTTGGCATGTCTTTTCCGATCATATCCATAAAGTACTCTTTGATTTCCTCTGTTTCCAACCCTGCTGATGTTAATAATACCTTCATGTTTTTCCTCATTTCTGCGCTGCTTTCGCGCGCTTTTTTCTTCTTTTCCGCTTTACTCCGGCCAGTTCATCTGACTGTCCGTAATGCCCATTTTCCGGCATTCTGCGCAAACCTGTTCCTTTTCTTCCGGATTGCCGATTTGGTATGACAGGATTTTGTTTTTGAAAACAATATACTTTTCGTTTCCAGCTTTAAAATCAACAAACCAGTTCCCGCCATGTGCGGGGTCTGTCCCCATTACTTTGGATATTTGTTCGGGGAAATCCTTTTGGCTGCTGGTAAAAAACAGTGCCGTCCAGTACTTTGGTTTTCCTCCGGTATGCCATAACTCTATTTTGTGCACATGGAGAAAATCAATGACGGCATCGTCCGTAATGCTTTCCTTAATTAATATGCCCTCATATACTTCCTGTTTCTTTTCCCGGACCGCATTGTTTCCGCAGCCGTGGATTTCTTTGATTTCGCCGAGTGCCAGTGTGTCCTTTAACAGTACGTCCGTGGAAACATGGAAGGTTTCCGCCAAAAGCAATATTTTTTCCGTTTCCGGCAAAGTAATATCGGCTTCCCATTTAGAAATGGACTGTCTGCTTACCCCGCATATTGCCGCAAGGTCTTCCTGGGTCATGCCATGCAGTTTCCTTAATTCCACGATTTTCTCGGACAATTTCATGAAAACCACCTCCTGTCTTTCTGAAACATATTGTACCGGAAAAAAACTTCTTTTTCCACCAACCGTAAAGTTCTTTTCCGCAACCGGTAAGATAAATTGGAGATAATTGATTTGAGTTTCCGATTCGTGTTTTCCGGGGGTGATTTCGGAAAAATTTGATTGTGAGTCTTTGCACGATAGGATATAATAATAGTAACTTAATAATGTGATGGCAAAAGAAAAGATAGTCAAAAAGGTGGTGATTAAGTGGCTGGAGAAGAATTACAGCAGGATACCAAAACAGTAGAGCAGATTATTGACGGAATGAGTTTATTCGATGACGATCTGATGTCTATGGTATTTGATGGTAATATAGAAGCAACGGAGCTTCTGTTAAAGATTATACTGAAAAAGG
>CANTGP010000405.1 GCA_947653315.1 uncultured Lachnospiraceae bacterium | reverse complement strand
CTTAAACAGTACATTTGAGCAAATAATCAAAGATGTAGTTGAAGCGATGGGTGAAATCGAATTAAAGTATTGGGGGAAAGAGATATGCAGACAAAAGTAAATCGAATACAAAATGACATTGAAACTTTGGCCAAATTTACTTCAACCCCGGGAAAGGGAGTAACCCGGTCTTCTTATTCAAAAGAAGACCGGTTGGCAAAGGATTATTTCATTGAGGAAATGAAAAAACTGAATATTGATATCCATGAAGACAGTTTTGGCACTTTGTTTGGGAGGAAAGAAGGAACGTTGAAAGACGCACCGGCGGTAATGTTCGGCTCCCATTATGATTCGGTGGTGAATGCCGGCGCTTTTGACGGTGTTGCAGGAACCGTGTCGGCGTTGGAAGTCATGAGGATACTGACAGAAAATGGGTTTGTCAATGATTATCCTTTGGAGTTGATTGTTATGAATGCGGAAGAAGGGGAGACTTTCGGCCCGAGTACAGGCGTTACCAATACCAGAGCGATGATGGGTACCATGACACAGCATGAACTGGATACGGTGAAAAACCGTTTTGGGCAGACAAAAGCCGAAGCAATGAAAGAGTATGGATTAAATCCTGACTTAAAGGAAGCAATCCGCGACCCCAAAACCATTAAAAATTTTATTGAATTGCATGTGGAACAAGGCCCTGTCCTTGACCGGGAAAAGGTTGAAATCGGCCTGATTGAGTATTTGGCAGGGATTGGACGGTATACCATCCGTTTTTATGGGGCAACCGCTGATTCTACCGCGCCCATGAAGACGAGGAAAGATGCGCTGGTAGCGGCAGCGAATTTTATCGCTGAATTTGATGAAAGAATCAAAGAATTAGGGCCGGATGTTACCGGAATGGTCGGAAAGCTGGATATTACCCCCAACTCCAACCAGTTTGTTCCCGAATATGTAGAGGGAAAGATTGAAATCAGGACATTCAGCAAGGCAATCGTGGAAAATGTGGATTTTAAAGAAATGATTGAAGGTTTGCTGGAAAAGGCAGGGGAAAAATTCGCCATCCGCACGGAGCTGCAGGAGATACGGAGGATTAACTACCCGAACCCTACAGGCCCAAGCATAATGAATGGGGATAACGTGAAAAAAATGCAGCGTATCTGCGATGAGTTAGGATATAGCCATGTACTGATTAACAATGGTACGGGCCACGATTCAATGATTATGACGGATTTCGTGGATACGAATATGATTTATGTTCCGAGCAGGAACGGGGGAGTGTCGCACTGCCCGGAAGAATGGACAGATTATGAAAGCATTAAAAAGGGAGCGGATGTACTGCTTCATTTAGTAATGGAATTGAGTAAAAAAGAAGGATGAATTTTCCGATGAAAGGAGTTTAAATGAAAACATTAGAAGATGTTGTCTATAAACAAGTATCGGAACCAAAAGAAGACTGCAGTGGACGCCCTGTTCTTCTCAGCGACGAAACGATGAGTGAACGGTATGAAAAAGTTTTGGCGCGGATGAAAGAAGAAAAGATTGACACGCTTGTCATTTATGCTGATTTGGAGCATGGCAGCAATTTTGAGTATTTGACCGGTTTTCTACCGCGTTTTGAAGAGGCTTTGCTTGTCCTTCATTCCAATGGGCAAAATTACATGGTGATGGGGAACGAAAACCTGAACAAAGTTCCTGTTTCAAGGGTGAAAGCGACGCCTGTGCATGCGCCTTGCTTTTCCTTGCCTAACCAGCCGATGGAGGGTGGAAAAAGCGTTTTGGACATTTTAAAGGAGGCGGGAATCAGCGGGAATGCGCGGATAGGTATTGTCGGATGGAAGAACTTTACAGGCAGTCAGGAAGATAACCGGCATTTGTTTGACGTTCCTTCCTATATTGTAGACCGAATCCGGCTGCTTGCGGGGGAATCGGGGGAAGTTTTCAATGCGGCTTATATTTTTATAGGCAATAAGGGAGTCCGCTGCCGCAATAATGTGAATGAATTGGAACATTATGAGTTTGGCGCAGCTTTGGCTTCCGACTGTATGCTGAAAGCGATGAACCGTCTGGAAGTTGGCGTAAGCGAAATGGAGCTGGGCGATACGTTGAACGCATACGGACAGAAGAACAGTGTGGTTACGATAGCCGCATCGGGGAAAAGGTTCAGCAAAGCTAACTTATATCCCACCGAGAACACTGTGAAAGTAGGAGACCCGATTAGCTTAACGATAGGATATAAAGGAGGGCTTTCTTCAAGGGCCGGCTATGCGGCGGAACAGTCTTTCCAATTGCCGGTGGAAGTCAGGGACTATGTGGATGTTGTAGTGAAACCTTACTTTTGTGCATATGCGGTATGGTTGGAGCAAATCCATTGCGGCATGAAAGGGGATGAACTTTATCAGTTGATAGAGAACGTCCTGCCGAAAGCGGAATATCATTGGTCGCTATGCCCCGGGCATCTGACGGCAGACGAGGAATGGATGTCTTCACCGGTTTATGACGGAAGCGAAGAAATTTTGGAAAGCGGTATGCTGTTTCAGATTGATATTATTCCTTCTGTGAATGGCTATGGGGGAACCAGCGCGGAAAGCACGGTTGCTTTGGCGGATGCCGCTTTCCGGGAGGAAATCAAGGAAAAAGCTCCTTTGTTATGGAAACGGATTGAGGAAAGAAGAAACTATATAGAATCAGAACTTCATATCCGCCTGCATCCGGATGTCCTGCCGATGTGTTCCACAGTTGCTTATTTGCGCCCATTATTATTAAGTAAGAACATGGCAATGGCGTTAAGCCCCAATTTGCACGAGGCGAAAGGAGAATAATGATGTTTCGTTTTTTCAAAAAATCAGCGGGAACTGAAAACAACCAGATTGTAGCGCCGGCAGACGGCATTATGTTTGCAATTGAGGATGTAAAGGATGATGTATTTTCGCAGAAGATTTTGGGGGACGGTGTGGCTTTCCGGTATGAAGGGGAATCCGTAACGATATGTTCTCCCGCAGACGGAACTTTGTCAGTCCTTTTTCCGACCGGTCATGCGTTTGGCGTTACGATGCAAAACGGTGTTGAGCTTTTGATCCATATCGGTATTGATACTGTATCCGCAAAAGGGGATGGTTTTCAGGTCTTAGGGAAAGGGCAGGGAGATAAAGTGACAGCCGGGGAACCGGTAATCCAGGTTGATTTAAAAAAGCTGCGTGAAAAGTTTGATTCGAGTTCAAAAAGTAAGACTCTATCCCGATCAAACAATGAAGAAGGTTC